>JACMOJ010000143.1 GCA_014378085.1 Burkholderiales bacterium
AGGCTGCGCAGCTTGGCGTCGCCATCGCCGCGTTTCGTATTGGCCAACCCAACTTCGCGGCCCAAACCTAACCTAACCAAACCAACCTCCCCCTGCCACACAACCGAACCCCGGGCCATATTTTGGTGCCGGGGTTTTTCGTATCGCATGTCGGCGGCAATCCAATCCGCGCCTACTAGAAAAACAATCAGCGCGCTAGCTGGTAACGTCCGTCTCTTTGATGCTCTCCACTCACTTGGTCTGTCACGATATTGTGCACGCGCTCAATTAGCCTGCATATTTCATGGGAGCACGTTCGAGAGTGGGTGAATGGGCGAGTGATTTTTTGCCTGACCGACCACGGCATAGCTGGCTATCCCACGGGAGGAAGGCGCTCATTTGGCAAACGCAGCGCCGTCCAGTCGCCCGCTATCGAGCGTGCTGACCGTTATATTTGCGAAGAAATGACAATCCAAATTGGATTTCATGTCCCTCACAGTGCACTCCCTGCGGAACCACGGGCGACCCATGAAATATGCAGGCTAGGCCACCATGACTACGGACGCACCACCGCCACCGCCACCGCCGCCAGCATCGCCTGCATCGCCGCCATCGCCGCGTACTCCACCAACGCCACATGTTCGTCGAAAGCGTTACGCGGGCTCCCACCCACGCGCGTTAGCCGAGCCAGATTCTAAGGTGACTTCGGTCGGTTACTTCTACTGCGCGTCACGCCGCACAACTATGGTTGTGCTCTACTCGATGACCAAGAACAACCGTTTTGGACTTGGCGGCTTCGGTGCGAATGACCTCGCCATCGTGGCAGATCAGGATCCACGCGGCTTCGCCATCGGTATGCGCCACACGTCCTAACGATTGGCTACCTAAAACATTGGCGCGGCAACCAAGCGAAAAAAAAGGCCGACGTTGCGGTCAGCCTTTTTGTTTCTTCTCTCAGACGAGCGAAGACTCGTTACGGCATCAAATGTTTTTCTTCTAGGAACGCGCGTTGTTTAGCTGAATCAATTCGAAACTGATCGGGGTCGTACTTGACCTTGCTCGTATAGAACTCGGCGAGTGAACGGATGCCGTGTTCTTCCACCAACGCCTTTAAACGTGGCGTAGCCATGTATCGATCCCAACCAGACTTCTCGCGTTTGGCGAATATCGTGTCTATCGATGCCGCATCAATCGGCTGGTATCGCTCATCGTGCAACACGCCGTGAAGCGGCAGACGGTCGCGCTTTAGCGGAGATTCGTTCGGATAACCCACCACAATGCTGGTCACCGGCACACAGGTGTCTGGAAGCTCAAGAAGCTCACCAATCTCGCGCATCGCGTGTAACGTGGTGCCCATGTAACAAATACCAAGACCGTTGGCCTCAAAACCCAGCGCAACACTTTGGGAAAGTAAAACCGCGTCAAATGCGGCGACGTGGTATCCAATCAGATTGGTGAAGCCATCACGCGCGCCACGCGCAGCCAGCCACTCACGGGTACGGTGCCAATCCGCGCAAAACGTAATGACCAGCGGCGCTTGCAACACCATCTCTTGTTCCAGATGCATCTTATAGAGCTTGGCTTTGCGCTCGACGTCGCGCGTCAGGATCATCGTTGCGCTATTTAAGTTGCCCGATGATGATGTGCCCGCAAACGCATCACCACAAACCTGTTCAATCAGTTCTTGCCGGATGGGGTCAGGTTTGTACTGACGGATGGAACGGTGGTTACTGAGCAATTCAGAGAGTGTTTGCATGTGAAATGAGGTGGGGTTGCACGGTCGACTCCATACTCTAATGCATAAAAATCGTCCGCCACCAACGCAATCGTTTGCCCACGGCATCCCGCGGGTGAATCCGCCCCCGAAATCTTCGTATTGCCTTGTAAGCCTAGCCTTCTCCGGCCGACTCATCAGGCAGCAGCAGCGACCCGCCGGCCTAAATACGGACCACGGGCGACGATTGTCTAACGTGCCCACTTCAGGAGCTCACATGAAACACAAATTTCGCGTCCTCGCCACTTTAGTCCTAGGCGCGACCGCTGCCAGTTTTCTGCCATCCGCCACGTCGCAAGCCCCGGGCCCAGATAAGCTGGTCGATGCGCTTGAAGGTGTATTTGGAAAACACGCCGCACGCCGCTCGGGGGCCAAGGGTGTTTGCGCCACCGGTTTTTTTGTCGGCACACCAGACGGCCGGGGTTTAACCAGCTCAGCGATCTTCAGTGGCCAAGAAATCCCCGTTATCGCCCGCTTCTCAGTCGGCGGCGGCAACCCTAAGGCACCAGATAAAGGAAAGACAGTGCGCGGCCTTGCGCTTCAATTTAACGGGCCTAGTGGCGAGACATGGGAAACCTCCAACATTTCCGCACCGGTGTTTTTTGTCAATTCACCTGAAAACTTTGTGAAGTTTATGCAGGCGCGCCGCCCTGACCCGGCAACCGGGCGCCCTGATCCGGCAAAGGTAAAAGCGTTTAACGACAGCCATCCGGATTCAAAGCCTCAAATTGAATGGTTGGCCAAAACACCAGTACCCGCAAGTTACGCGACGGTTAATTATTTTGGTACCAACGCCTTTGAATTCACCACCCGGGCCAAAAAGAAAGTGATTGGCAAGTGGATGTTTGAGGCCGCACGTGGCACGCAGGGGCTGACCGATGACGAACTCAAGGCAATGCCGGACGAATTTCTCGCTGACGAGCTGCGTAAACGCACCGCCAATGGCAGCATTGCGTTTAATTTCAACGTACAACTCGCCGAACCGGGTGATGTCGTGAATGACCCGACTGTGCCATTGCCGGCGAACCGAAAAGTCGTCAACGCTGGGCGTCTTGTCATCGATAAAGTTGAAGCGGGTAATGGCGGTGCTTGTGACAAGATCACCTACAACCCGTTGGTGTTGCCTAAAGGCGTCGGCCCATCGAACGACCCAACCTTGTTAGCCGTCGCCTGAGCCAGTAATGCCCGCTCCGCTGCGAAGCCAACATGCCCCGGGCCGCCGCTGGCGGTGCCGGGGTTGTTGTTGTTGGTGGTGCTACTTGAGTAGTACACCAACTGGTAAAGTCATTGCCATTGAATCAACCCAGTCCGTCCACGAAGTTGTGCACGCGCTCAACTAGGCCACCATGACCACGGACGCACCTCCACCGCATGTTCGACGTAAACGTTACAGCGGCAATCACCCGCGAGCCTTTGCTGACAAGTACAAAGAGCTAAACGCCACTCAATTTGCGGCCGATGTCGAAAAAGTCACCGCACGCGGACAAACCCCTGCCGGCACGCATCGGCCGATATGCGTAGATGAAATTCTCAGCATCCTGAATCCGCAGCCCGGCGAACGCGTGCTCGATTGCACACTGGGTTATGGCGGTCATACCGCGTCGATTTTGCCGCGGCTGGCACCAAACGGCATGCTGACGGCGATCGATGTCGATGCGATCGAGCGACCGCGCACCGAGGCGCGTCTGCGTGCGCTCGGCTATGGCGAGGATATATTGCAAGTGCAAGAACTCAATTTTGCGGACATCGAGACATTGCTAACGGCAACGCGGCGCCCGTCCATCGATGGTAAGCCTGCTCGCAGCGGCTTTGATTGCATTCTCGCCGACCTCGGCGTCTCGTCGATGCAACTGGATGACCCGACGCGCGGGTTTTCTTACAAGAATGATGGCCCGCTTGATCTGCGGCTGAACCCGACTACCGGAATACCCGCCTCGCGATTGTTACGACGCATCCGCGCGCACGACCTCGGCGAATTGCTCGCGCGATATGCGGACGAGCCACACGCCGCACGGATCGCCTATGGCATCAAACGCAGCGACAAACCGATCATGACCACACAGGCGTTGGCGGCAAACATTCGCGCCACGCTCGAAGACATTCCGGACAAAGACGATCACAAAAAGACCCTCGCGCGAACGTTCATGGCGCTGCGCATCGAAGTAAACCGCGAATTCGACGTATTGGAGCGTTTTATCGCCGCACTGCCGCGTTGCATGGCACCCGGTGGCCGCGTTGCCATCCTCACATTTCACTCCGGCGAGGATCGGCGTATCGAGGCCGCGTTCCAACAAAACCTCGCGGCGGGGATTTTTAGCAGTGCCTCGGCCGAAGCCATTCGCCCCTCACCAGAGGAGCAGCGTAGCAATCCGCGTTCGACCTCTGCACGATTGCGCTGGGCGGCGCGCTCAGCAACGAAACATTCTGTTTGACATTGAAGGCGTTACTACAGGCCGCATCATCCAACATGGTAGTAGCATCAGTCGCAGTCAACCCAATCGCAAAAAACTAACCGCAGGAGCTTCATCATGATGCATCGCACCGTCCGCGGACGCCTCGCCTACACCTCAAAGAAACCTGAGCGATTAAACCAGCCGCGCGGTGACGAGCGTTTCACCTTCACCCATCACACCGACGGCAAAGTGATTTTGCGGGCTTATTGTGAGATTGAAGAACCGGCCCCCACCGTGCTGCGTGATGTGGTCTATGCAATGGATGAACACCGCAAACCGATGGATTGCACGGTGCGGTTGGTGGTCGGTGACAAATTCAACGGTTCCGGCTGGATACGCTTTACGCCCGACAGCATCGAATGCGAATCGTATGGCCCATCGATTGGCCGCGTCTCACAACGTGTGGAATTGACCGCGCCCATTGACGGCTTCGGCACACATCCAGTGGTGGCGGACGCTTACTTGCTTGGCGGCATGGATTGGACGACCATCAAACGCCGCACGCTTTCGATGTATCTGCCCTCACCCGATCTACGTGGTGCCACGCCTCCGATTTTGGCGCCGATAAAGATTGACGCCGAGTTCATCGGCGACGAAACGGTGACTGTGAAAGCAGGCACTTTCGCCACCAAACACTTCCGATACCTAGACGTTGGTGATAGTGGCTTCTCGACCCAACACCCACCTTACGATGTGTGGGTGACCGACGACGCTGACGCGGTGATGGTGCAAGGCGGTGTCGGCGGGTCGATGTTGACCTGGTACGAGTTGGTGGATCTTGAACGCTAGCGTAGTGTTGCATGATCAATGCGACTTATTTCTAACCTGCAACAAGTCTTGCACATGCCGATCGCTTCGCGCCTCATCGTGGCAGGGCGACGAAACGATCGGCATTGGATAAGTTTGGGAGGCTAGGTAGGATTCATCTGCCCGCGGGATATCGCAATATCCGCGCGAACAGATGAATCCTGCCCACGCGACGGCCGTCTGGTGCTGGAGTCGCATACACTCAAAGGCGCGGCGGAGCTCATCTCGCGCAAGTCCGATTGGCCGATGCTCTACGACCCCACAGCGCTTAGCCAAAACAAGGTGCCGGTTGCCGCGGCGGTGTACTACGACGACATGTATGTGCCGCGCGAGTACACAGAGGAAACCGCCCAAGTGGTACCAAACATGCGTTTGTGGCACACCAACGAATACGAACACAACGGTTTACACTTCGACGGCGAGACAGTGCTGGGCAAGCTGATCGCGATGGTGCGGGGCGAGGTTTAGGAAAATGTGCGCGCAAATCGTCGCCAGCTTCAAATCTAGTTTGCGTCGAAGAATGTGTTCGGTAGCGAACGGATGCGCTGGGCCCATTTCTGTAATGTACTAGCTTGTTAATCCCCTAATGTGTTGAAGATTGAGGACCCAGCGACCATGGATACAAACGACGGCCGAAGCCGCTTGCAAGATGTAGTTAAAGACTTTGATGTGGCGATGCTGGTCACGCGTACAACGAGCACGATGCACGCGCGGCCAATGGCGATTGCGTCTCTGCTCGATGGCATCGGCGCGTATCTCGTCACCAATGTCAACTCGCTAAAAGTTGACGAAATTCGCGCCGATCCGTATGCGTTGCTGACTTTTCAAACAGCCAAACAATTTGCGTCGCTACAGGGCAACCTGACCATCTCGCGCGACCAAAAATTGATTGAGGAGCTGTGGAAAGACGTTTGGAAAGTGTGGTTCCCACAAGGCAAATCAGACCCCAACATTGCGCTGCTTAAATTTACTGCCGATGAGGGCGAATACTGGGACAACGCGGGTGTGCAGGGCTTTAAATACCTCTACGACGCTGCCAAGGCCTACGTAACTGGCGAAACGCTGCAAACGGACAGCGCGCAACACGCCAAGGTTGAACTGTAGTACGCGTCGTCGACGGCGGCGTGAGGTGCGTCCCCAGCGTTGCACCGCGCCGCGCCTAAACACCCATTCACGCCCCCAAACCCGCGCTACGTGTTTTTTAGCGCGTCTGCGACAAATGCACTACCCAATTGATGGTTCCCAATCGCCCAATAAAAGCGACAGATTGGGTCCGCTTGCTACATTCGAGCAAGCGTTTAATGGCTATGCCCAATTGCCTTATTAGCGCAAAAGTCACCAGCGTCCGGCCTCGCCTCGTCCTTAAGCACGACGTATATGTTAGCAAACGCACCAATTTTCTCGCAGTGTCTCTATATCATGCGCGTTGTCCGAATCCTTCACCACACGGTGTGACGAGTAGGCATAGGGGCGTAGGCATTCCACACGTCGCACTTGTGCTGCGTGCTTTCGGGCAAGGGAATCAAGCTGCGCTATGTCTGGCGTAGGCGTCCCACACGGCGCAATTGTGCTGCGTGCGAGGCACCTCCCAGCCGCACCAGCGGCGACGTAAGGCGTTTTGCCAAGGGTCAGATACATCAACCGGAGAACTGTCATGTTGTACACCATTGTTGTCATACTGGTTATCTTGTGGTTACTCGGGCTAGTCACCGCCTACACGATGGGCGGGCTCATCCACATTTTGTTGGTGGTCGCGATCATTGTTATCGCAATCAACCTGTTTAACCGACGTAAGCCTTAGTGGCAGAGTGGGATGGCGGATGCGTATTGAAGCAGGTTCGTTTCTGATGTCGGGTAAGTGGTGGCGGTGTGGGCCGGTATGGTTGGCAGTGGGTCTGTTTGGACTCGCCGGTTGCACATCGCTTCGACCAGCCACTGCGGAAAGCGGGCGGGCGGCAACCACGACCATCGGTGCCACGCCACCAAGTGTTGCGGTGGCCGCGCCAACGAGCGCGATGGCTGGGGCGAGCGGGGCGCTATCGACGCGTGCAAGTCGTGCAATTTTAGAGACGCTGAGCAAAAATGGCGACGAGACCGCCATTTTCGAGCGCCATTTGGCCATTGAAGAAAAAATCACCGGCACGCCGTTAGTCGTGGGAAATAAAACCACGCTGTATCAAGACGGTGAAGCAACCTACGCAGCGATGTTCAAGGCAATCGCCGCTGCAAAAGATCACATTAATATCGAAACCTACATTATCGAAGACGACGAAATAGGTAGAAAGTTTTCTGATGCGCTGATTGAAAAGCAGCGCATGGGCGTGCAGGTTAACTTTCTGTACGACAGCGTTGGCTCGCTACAAACACCAAAGGCGTTTTTTCAGCGCCTTAAAGATAGCGGCATCAACACACTTGAATTTAATCCCGTAAACCCGCTGAACGTCAAAAAGGGATGGGAGTTGAATCAGCGTGACCACCGCAAATTACTTATTTTGGACGGGCACAGCGTGTTCCTGGGCGGAGTGAATATCAGCAGTGTGTATTCCAGCGGCTCGGCAGCCCAGCGCGCTAAAAAAGCAACCGCCGAGCCCCACACCCAGTGGCGCGACACACACTTGCTGTTGGAAGGCCCGGTGGTTGCTGAATTCCAGCGCATGTTCCTCGCAACGTGGAAGAAACAAAAGGGCGAGCCACTGCTGGAAAAAAACTATTTTCCCAAGCCAGTCGCTCGTGGCCGGGAAGTGATTCGCGCCATTGCCAGTTCGTCAGACGATGGCGGGGGGCGCATGTATCAGACACTACTGTCGGCGATTGGCAGCGCAGAAACGTCAATTGCGCTAACCAATGCCTACTTTGCGCCTGATGAAAACATCATGAATGCGCTCGGCAGTGCGGTGGCGCGCGGCGTGCAGGTGCGAATAATCCTGCCGGCAAAAACAGACTCATCACTGATTTTTCACGCAGGACGGTCTTTCTACGCCGCGCTGCTCAAATCAGGCGTGCGGGTATATGAGCGTCAGCAAGCCTTGTTACACGCCAAAACCGCACTAATCGATGGTGTGTGGTCAACCGTTGGTTCGAGTAACTTGGATTGGCGCAGCTTTTTGCACAATGACGAGGTCAATGCCGTTGTGTTGGGCACCGGGTTTGGGGAACAGATGAACGCGATGTTTGAAAAAGATTTAGCGGCTTCGACTGAAGTCACCACCGCGACTTGGCAGTCCCGCTCGTGGCTGCAGCGCGTAAAAGAACAAGCCGCTCGCGTGTGGGTGTACTGGCTGTAACACCGCAACACCAGAACACCACAACACGGTCAGCGTTTTAATATTGAAGCTGTCAAAAAAGGTAGCACCCATGCGCCGTGACCAACCGATCTTAATGCGGCGTTTTCCGATAGGTTATGCAACAGTTGTGTTGTGCTTGGCATGGTTTTCGTCGACTTTAACGGCGGTGGAAGCTCCCAATATTATCGGCGACGTGAGCGCCAGTAACGCCAACACGCAAATACCGAACGATGCAACACAAGCCGCTGCGCTAGCATTAACGACGCGTTACGCCGCGATGCGCAGCCAGCTTGCGAATAACGCATTCAACCGGCCGTTGGTATTAGAGTCGGCGCAGTCGGCAAATAGCCTGAAGGGAGAGGTATATGCTGTGGTGCCTTATGCTTTTGCAAAACTGAGCGATGATCTCACCAGCCCGCAAGGATGGTGTGCCATTCTAAATTTGCATCTGAATACAAAGTACTGCCGTGCCGACTCCGCCAATACATCAACGCAACTGGTGGTAAACCTCGGCGAAAAAAACAATCAGCCATTGTTGGCGACGTTTCGAATCACATTTCAATGGCAGGTCACCGCAAAAAATCCTCAATACATGCGGGTATTGCTCACGGCTGCCAGTGGACCATTGGGCACGCACGACTACCGTATTGCGCTCGACGGTGTGCCGTTAGAGTCTGGCGATACGTTCCTCAGGCTCTCGTATTCCTACGACTATAGTTTCGCCAGCAAGATCGCCGCGCAGGCGTATTTGGCAACAGCGGGCCGGGCCAAAATTGGCTTCACAATAACGGCTCTCAAGGACGGTGTACCCACCTATGTGGATGGCATGCGCGGGCTGATTGAGCGAAATACCATGCGCTACCATTTGGCGGTTGAATCCTTTTTGGGCGCGCAGGCGGTCGCGGCCCCGTTGCGCTTTGAGAAGCGCATCAATGATTGGATTATTGCCGTTGAGCGCTATCCGCGGCAGCTGCACGAAATTGAAAAGCCGCAGTACTTGGAGATGAAACGCCGAGAGAACCGGCGTCAAATGCAGGATGACTTGGGTGGCTGATTGCCGCGACCAACCTAACGAGATCCGTCTGGCCAGCCTCCACAATTGCGTCATCAGTCAGCGTTGATTTTTTAGAATAGCCAAGTTGTCCGATCGAAGGTCATCGCGGTGCCCAAGGGGCGATCTCCATTTCTCGTTAAGGTAGCGCCATGCGTGCCCGGCCAACGGCAACTGCTATTATCTCGTGCCGGTCCAGCAGATGCAGCTGATGCAACAGGCGCGTCACTCGATCTACGCGTTGCAAAGCGGTTACTCAAAGACGACCGCCTATTCCAATTTAGCGCCCATGCTCCCCATGCCGCCCTTGCCCGCGCTTGCCACCGTTGCCCTTGCCTTTGCCATTTCCCTTGCCCACCAAAGCCGACCCGATGCCATCTAACGCGCCCCCACCCAATATTGATCGGGCTCGCATCCTGTTGCTCGATCAAGACGAATATTCTGCTGGTGTCCTGTTTGATGATCTTACCGAACGCGGATATCAAAACATAAAGCGGGTCGCCACCAGCGATTTATTAGCGGCATCCTTGCGTGAGCTAGACCCTGTGGTGGCAATATTTAATTTTCACTTTCAGCAGCAAAGTAGCTTGGACGATTGCAAAGCCATTAAGTCGTTGGCGCCCGACACGGCCGTGTTGGCCATTGTGTCTGCCGGGCCCGCCATCAAAATGGTGCGCAACTGGGCCAAAGAAACACAAGCCATTGATGTCGTTATCGAAAAGCCACTCTCAGACGAAAGCTTTTTTCTGGTGCTGCGTGATCTGGTGAAAAGTCGTCTTGCTTCGCGTGAGCTTCACGCACGCGCGAAAGGCATGGAAAGCCTTTTGCCGTCAGGCGCTATTTCGGCGCTGGAGCGCAGGCGCGGCGAAGACGCTGAAATGTTCCAGGCAGCAGTGCTGTTTACCGATATTCGTCGCTCGACCCAAGCGATTACACAATTCTCGCCGCAAGATTTCTTTACCATCCTGAATCGCGCCCTCAGCGCACAGTCAGCGCACATCACCAGCTTTGAAGGTGTGGTGATTAAGTACACTGGCGATGGTGTCTTTGCAGTTTTTCGCGGCATGGGACGTACCTACCTTGCGCTACGCTGCGCCATCGAGCTTGCGAAAAGTGAAAGCCAGCAAATTTTGCCGTTTGGAATTGGCGTCGCGGAGGGATTAGTGCTGGCCGGCTTAATCGGCGACTCAAATAAAGCCGGTTTGCGGCGTCAGTACGATGTCATCGGTGCCACGGTGAATCTTTCTGCACGCCTGTGTAGCCTCGCTGAGCCCGGCGAAGTCATGACCACCAAACAGGTTCACCGAGCCGCGAGGGTGTCCGCCTTCCGCGCACGCGATGTTGGCACCATCGATATCCGCGGCTTTGAGCACGGCGTGGAGTGCGTCGCGCACGACGCGCAGTAAGTTTTGCCGACAGAAAAAACTGCGGCAGAAACGCAAACCAACCCAGCGACTGTCGTTAGACCTTAACAAACATTTTTCTCGGAGAAGCCTCGATGCAACAGCGTTATGACGCAGCCCAGCTAAGCCAAGTAATCGACCAAGCCTTGGTATATCAATGCGCCTGCCCCGCGCAGGTCTGTCGGGCCATTTTCGAATTGCGCGACCTTTACGACTATCAAATGAACTGCGCCAACGATTCCACAAACGACAGGCTGGTACACGAGGCGATTGCCAATACCGCCCAACTCGCGCACGAGGCAATGGAGAGCTGCCTCGCGCAGGTACTAGAAATCGAAGGCTGGAACCCTACTGATCTCATCATGCCCGTCGCACTCCGCAAGAAGCCGGCAAAATCGGTCTAACACCAGCAGCATGGAGGCCACTTAGCCAGTATGCGGCGTCGATGTTCGCGATGGAACGGTATCGGCTTCGGGAACCGCTGGATCGTCTGGCTTGGATACCTCCCGTAGCGAGCCGAACGTATGCGCGTACACCCA
>JACMOJ010000144.1 GCA_014378085.1 Burkholderiales bacterium
AACAGCACCAACGTGCTGCTGGCGCCGAGCCCACGTAAGTTCGCACTGGCGTTACCGAAGTTATTGCGAAACTCTGGGCTGTTATTGATCACGCCCACGTTTGACGACAAGTTGTCCGTGCCGTTGCCGTTTGCGCTAATGGTGGCAACCAATTGCTCGGCACTGGTGATACCGGCGCGCTCGATGTCTTCACGCGAAATAATTTGAATTGGCAATGCACCTTCATCCTGAACACGTTTAATGTTCGACCCGGTCACCTCAATTTTTTCAGTTTTAGCTGCCGGCGGTTTTGCGGCCGCTGGTGGTGTGGCTGGCGATACTGTCGGCGCGGGGGTTTGCGCTAGTGCCGGACCTGCAATGCAGATCAGCGAGACGATCTGTGCGAGCTTTTTGAGTTTCACTTGACTCTCCTTGTCTTAACTTAAGGGTGATGCCGATTTGTTGCGAGAAAGATGTCGTTTGCGCGGCTGACGCAAGCGACGGTATTCGTAAGCGGTTCCGCCACCTCGGTTTGCTAGTAACGGCTTGTGGCCGTTGGCCACTAATGTCGCGAAAACCCGATGACAATTATTGGAAATGACGGAACGCAAAGAAGCTAATACCAATATACTACCAATGGTGTTTTTCGCGACGTCGGTCACCAAAATACAACACTTTTGTGCCACCTCTAAAGGGCATGCTTTGAGCAACTCTCAAAAGCAACTAGTGGTTGGTGAAATTTTTGAATTTTGAGAGGGCGTAATGTTCAAGGCATGGATTCTCGGCGTTGGCGTTTGGGCGGTGTTTTCTGCCTCCGCAGCGGCGCAACTGCCGGCGCGTGTCAGCGAAATGTTGCGGGCGAGCAACATGCCGGACGCCGCGCTTGGCGTGGCGGTAGTGCGTCTATCCGACGGCAAACTCGTTTGGGCTCAATACCCTAACCAGTCAATGCAGCCTGCCACGACCATGAAGGTGCTTACCGCCATTGTTGGTCTCGATAAGTTGGGGCCGGCCTATCGAAGTCGCGCCGCATTGCTTGCCAGTGCGCCATTGGTGGAAGGCACACTCCGAGGCGACCTGACACTTCGCGGTGAGGGCAATACCGACATAACGTGGGAAGATTTTCAACGCATGTTGCAAAGCCTTCGCTATAAGGGCATCCGCGAGATCGCGGGAAATCTAATTGTTGACCGGACGTTTTTCTCGCCAGCCAGACTAGATGTTGGTGTGCCGCCCTTTGATGAAACGCCCGAGTTCCGCTACAACGTGATTCCGGACGCGCTGCTGATCAACATGAATTTGGCGCAGTTCGACATTGAATCCACCGGTGACACTTTTCAAATGCGCCTGACGCCTAGCTTGCAAGGTGTGAAGGTGATTTCGAACATGTCGCTGGTCGAGCGGGCCTGTGAGAAATGGGAAGACGGCTGGAAGATTCCCAGCGTGGTTAACGCAGGGCCGGATGATCTGCGCATCTACCTTGAGGGCGAGTTCCCAAAAAATTGTACGACCACAACCAATCTAAACGTTGTTGATCGAGCGGAATTCACTGCGCGCCTGTTTCGGCAACTATGGCGCGACCTCGGCGGTACGTTCAAAGGCAACGTGGTAGAACTGCAAGCGCCAACGGGTGAAGGCACCGCACCGCCGCCGCAGCCTTCTCCTTCTCCCGTGCGGATATTAGCCGAGCACCGAGCGCGCCCGCTGGCGGAGGTCTCCCGCAACATCAACAAGGTCTCGGACAACACCATCACGCGGATCATCTTTCTGACGCTGGGCACCGATCTGGTGAGCAAGGCGCTTGCGCTGCCGGTTGCAGAGGTTCCGTTCCCTACACTTTCCCGTGCAGAGAGTGAAATCAAAGATTGGCTCAAACAGCGCGGCATTGAAACGGAGGGGATCGTGCTGGATAACGGTTCAGGTCTATCGCGAAGTGAGCGCATTTCGCCGTTTCAACTGGCGCGCGTACTGCAAGCGGCCTATCGGAGCAAGTGGGCACCGGAGTTCTTGTCTACCCTGCCCATCGTCGCGGTAGATGGCTCGATGCGAAACAGATTAAAAGATAGTCCTGCGGCTGAAACCGCCCGCGTCAAGACCGGAGGCCTGCGCAATGTGGTCTCAGTGGCAGGTTACGTGACGAACACGGTTGGCGAAGTTCACGCGGTGGTTGGTATGGTCAACGACGATCGCGCCGCGCGCGCAGGCGGACGTGCCATGCTTGATGCGTTACTCGACGACGTGGCGCGGTCGTCTGCCGTTTCAGGATCGGGTCGCTAGGCGCCTTTAACGGGCACCTCAAGCCGAGTTCAAAGCACGCGTGCGTAGTCTGCCCGTACCTGCTCGCGGTCGCCAAAGTCAAAGTGCCACCATTCCGAACTGATGCCGCGAAAACCACTGCCTGTCATCAAGTCTCGAAGAAGATGTCGGTTCGCCAGCTGGGTCGATGATAGTCGCCCCAACAGAAGAAAACCTTCCTCTAGGCCCGGGTGGGAGAGTTCGGTTAGGTCATCAAACGGCGTGCCCATGTCCAGCTCTTCGCCATTCTCCCTAGTCAAGGTAACGTCCACTGCCATGCCGAATGAGTGTATCGATCCCACCGCGGGATCGGCAAGATAAATCGTCAGCGGCGTGCCTTCTAGTGTTTGCCAGAGAGCTTCTTGCACGCGCTGGGGGCGGAGCGCATCTAGCACCAGCATGCGCAGATCAGGGCGTACAGACCGCAACGCGTTCGCGGCTGCCTCAAGCGCATCGGCAGCCTCTTTGTGCAGCCACGCACAGTCCAGATCACCATAAAGGTCACGACCGACGAAATTATGTGGCGTGCCGTATCTAAGCTCGACCAACAAGTCCGGGATGGAGGAGAGATGACGGAACCCGGCTTGGAGTACAAGGTCTTCCATGCGAAATGTTGGTGCGGTCATTGATTGAGTTTAATTTTGTCGGGAGTAAAACAGATGCGAGTAACGCTCGTGACGAGCGCTCACGGGTAAACTTCTACTTTATCGACTTGGCATACGCCTAGCAACTTACGCGGCGAGCAAACACCTCGCTAATTTCACGGTTACCGCACAAATGTTTTTTCAATCTATTCAGTTTTCGGGCACCCGACCCGGCACGCGTTTGATCGTTACCGGTGCGGTTCATGGCAACGAGACTTGCGGCACTATTGCCATTAGGCGAGTGCTCGCCGATATCGAGGCAGGACGCCTCAATATCATCGCTGGCCACGTCACGTTTGTGCCGATCACCAATCCACTCGCGTACCAAAAAGGTGACAGGGTTGGCGATAGAAACCTCAACCGCAACCTGTACCCGGTTGAAGAACCAGTTGAATTTGAGGACCATGTTGCTAACTGGCTTTGCCCGTTGCTCTCCCAGCATGACGCGTTACTGGATTTGCATTCCACGCGCGCAAAAAATCCCGCGTTTGCCATGTTGGGGCCGGTAGACAATGATGGCGATTTGCAGCCCTTCAAACATCACGCCACGGAACGTGAGATGGCAGCGCATCTTGGCGTGCATCGGTTTGTGGATGGCTGGCTGGATACCTATGCGCTGGGTGTGACGCGCCGCCAACAGCGTGCAAAAACCACCTCGACGCCGTTAAACCTTCACAACACAGATCCGCAGTACGGTGTTGGCACGACGGAATATATGCGCTCTGTTGGCGGCTATGCCATCACGCTTGAATGCGGGCAGCACGAAGATCCGGAGTCGCCTGAAGTCGGGTATCGCGCAATCCTCAACACGCTGACGTTGTTGGGTATTACGGATGGAGAAAAGCCGGCTCGGGTGGGGAATGTCGAGCACCTACATTTGCATGACGTCATCGACAAACACGATGCCGGGGACACGTTTAGTCGTGATTGGGCAAGTTTTAACCGGCTCGCGGAGGGCGACTGGATTGGAACGCGCGCTGACGGCACCAAATTAGTTGCCGAGTTCGACGGCTACATTATGTTTCCCGACGCTAAATCGCTGCCTGGCAACGAGTGGTATTACTTGGCAAGATCCGACTAAACCGCTGACGGGCTTTCGCTGGAAGTGACGCCAACGCCGAGGCTTGCTATAATTTGGACGTTGGTCGACGACGGTAGTTGCAGCGTTGTCGTGAGGTTCGATGAGAAAGGCCGGTGGACTTGCGCAGGTCGCGCGAATTTAGTGAGCGCGAGCCGAAGGCCGAATGGTGCGGAATGCAGCCGCATCATGAGCAGCCCCATCAGCTTGTGCTTAATATGTTGTTGAAGTCTTTGGTGGTTGTAG
>JACMOJ010000145.1 GCA_014378085.1 Burkholderiales bacterium
AAAGTCCGCTATTTTGACGGTAGGCGTCGCTCTTGTCAAATCCGGGTGGGTGAACACAAACGGGGTGGGGACGTGGACGTTTGGAGTTACAACCACATACCACCAAGGCGGAATCGCGACCGGCGTCAGCCTCTCACCGACGCCTTCGGCAAATGCAGACTGCCCGCCGACAAAAAAAGGCACGTCCGCTCCTAGTGTAAGTCCGATTTGCTGTAGCTGGATCTGGGAAAGATCCACTTTCCACAATCGGTTCAGCGCCAGTAAGACCGACGCCGCATCCGAGCTACCGCCGCCTAAACCGGCACCCATTGGTGTTCGCTTCAAAACCCCAATATCCGCACCGAGAGGCGAGCCGCTCGCTGCCTTTAGCGCGGCTGCGGCGCGGATGGCCAGATCGCTTATCGCTGGCACGCCATGAAGTTCGCTGATCCGCCGAATTTCACCATCAGCTCGAACATCGATTTCTAAGTCATCGCCGTAGTTGACAAGTGTAAAGACAGATTGCAACAAATGGTAGCCGTCCGGCCGACGACCGACCACGTGGAGGAACAAATTTAGCTTGGCAGGCGCAAAAAACTTCATATGAAATGGATGCGGTAATTATCAGGCTGCATGGTCGTGGTCGCTAAAGTGGTCTGAACTGATCCACAAATAAACGCACCGTTGTTTCCCCCTCGGTTGCCGTGACACGTGTCGCGTATCGGCCGCTTGGCTTTCTCTCTCCTGTTGCCGCACCTGCCCCCTCGCCTGCCCCTGCACCTACCCCAGCAGCTACCCCCCCAACGGCCCGCACGTCTTCGGCGCGGACCGTCCAGCGAACCAATCGATCTCCGGTGACGATTGGCGCATTGACGCTGTTTAATACATCGAGTCCTTGCACCCAACGGGCTAGCAATCCTGTATCAATGGCAGTGCCGAGCAGGGACTGGGTCAGCTCACCAATCGTCTTTGCATATTCGGTCTGCTCGCCGCGAGTGAGGCTAGCGCCCTCTGGTGAGGCCGAAACCTGCGCGAGCTGAGAGCCAAACGGCGAAAAAAAATTGATCGTTTCTTTGGCGCCGTCACGAACCCAATCAATGCGAACGGAATCCAGCCGATCCGCCACGCGCACACTCAACCGCCCGGAAAGCTGGAATCGCTCGACAAACACTTGCGTCGTCGGCGGCGACACGGGCTGTTCGCGCTCGGCCACCGGCAATGACACCGCGCAGCCCGCCAACATCAACGCGGCTAGAGTCGCTGCAAGTAACCGCAAAATGCCAAGCCTCAAACCCATCGCGATCATTTCTTGAAGCGTTCGATCACCGCAATCAGCGTCGCATTTTCAGGATTTTCAATCAAGGCACGCCGCCAAAGTTGTTGTGCCTCTTCCTGCTTTCCGCTGACCCACAATACCTCGCCCAAATGTGCCGCAATTTCCGGATCAGGTCGCATACGATAGGCGCGCCGCAGCGTCACGAGGGCGTCTTCGGTCTGCTGCATCCTGAATTGCACCCAGCCAAGGCTATCGAGAATGAACGGATCATCGGGAGCTAGTGATATCGCTTTACGGATGAGCTCCAAAGATTCTGGCAATCGAATATTTCGCTCCGCAAACGCATATCCTAGCGCGTTGTAGGCGTGCGCATGGTCTGGCTTGACGTTTATCACGGTGCGAAGGTCACGCTCCATGTCATCAAGGCGGTTCAGACGATCTGCCACCATTGCACGGTCGTAACGGAGCTGAACCGATTCTGGCTGCTTGGCCAACGCTGCGGTCAATACTTGATAGGCCTCTTGCAAAGCTCCCATGTCGCGCAGTAACTGTGCTTCAGCAAGCACCAGTTGCGTTCTCGTATCGGGTGACTCCAGTTCTCCATCCTGCGCATCCTGAAGAAGCTTTCTACCGGATTCAATACCGTCACGTTTAGCCACAAAGCCTGCAGTGCGCAGCCTCGCATTCACAAAGTATTCCCCGCCACTAACCAGGCGGTACCACATCAACGCTTCATCGATGTCCTTCTTACCTTCGGCGGCTAGACCAAGATTGAAAAAAATCGGATTCTTGTCGCGAGGATCCATTTCTAAGGTGCGCTTGAAATCCGCAATGGCCGCATTCCAGTCTTCAATTTGCAGCGAAATCAGCGCCGTTGCGTAGACCAATTCGCCATCCTTTGGCAGTTCCCGGGAAGCGCGACGAAACTCTTCTCTGGCCGACAGCAGCGCTTTGGTACTCACCAGCGAGCGGGCGTACGCGATACGCACTTCGATGTCTTGCGCAAACGTCTTCAGATAACTCGCAAGATACTGGCTCGCAAGTTCAGCGGAATTATCATCTTCAGCGGCGCGCATCATCTGCGCCTTTGCGATCACCGCGCGCGAAAAATTCGGCTTGCCGCGAATCGCAGCATCGATCGCGGTACGCGCAATATCCGTACGGCCAGCCGCAAATGCCGTAATGCCAACCGCAAAGTTGGCCTCCGGGACAGCGCCATGCGGTAGCGCTAGCTCGGCCACCAAATTTGCCACCCGCTCGCGTTCGGTGTAACGCCCCA
>JACMOJ010000146.1 GCA_014378085.1 Burkholderiales bacterium
GAACGGGTAAGTAAAAATGGATTTGCTGAATTTCCTCGACTACAAAAAAATTTTCCAATCTCTTGGGAGTATTACCAAATGAAGAATTCCCTGATCGCCAAGTTGACCGCATCCGCCGCCATGTTAGGCGCGACAGTCGCCTACGCCGGCGTGACACCAGTCCTCGTTGACTCGTCCGGCACACCAGTGCGTGACGCGTCAGGTGCCTGTGTCCAGACGAGCGGTATTGACCACCCAGATTGCATGCCAAAGAAGGTTGAGCCGCCGAAGCCAGCCCCTCCAGCGCCTACACCAAAGCCTGTCGAAGTACCAAAACCGGTTGAAGCGCCGAAACCAGCGCCACAACCAGTCAAGGTTGCAATTACGATTCAAGCCGAAGCGCTGTTTGACTTCGATAAGTCAGTCTTAAAGCCAGACGGCAAAAAGTCGATCGACGAAGCCATTGCGAAGATGAAACAGGTCGATGTCGAAATGGTCATTGCGACCGGCCATACCGACTCTGTCGGCACCGATGCTTACAACCAAAAGCTGTCCGAGCGTCGCGCAACCACCGTCAAGGAGTACATGGTTTCGCAAGGCATTTCCGCGGCAAAAATCACCATGCTTGGCAAAGGCGAAACACAGCCCGTGGCGACCAACAAGACCTCTGAAGGCCGCGCGAAAAACCGCCGTGTGGACATCGAGTTCAAGGGCGTCCAGACCAAGTAATTTGCCAAACTGGCAGAAAAGCCCCGCAATGCGGGGCTTTTTTGTTTCTGTTATCCGTTAAATTAGCTTCAATTACTTATGACACAAATTCTTTCAGCACGTTGGGTGATACCTGTTGAACCGTTGACGGTGCTTGAGCATCACGCGGTGGTTATTGAACGCGGAAACATCACCGCAATCTTGCCCACGCCGGAGGCGCGCCAGCAATTCCCGGATGCCACTGAGACGGTGCTCGCGGAACACGTGTTGATCCCCGGTCTGGTAAATCTGCACACCCACGCGGCGATGACGTTAATGCGCGGCCTCGCTGATGACACCCCGCTGATGACGTGGCTGACCGACCACATCTGGCCGGTAGAGTCGAAACACCTGTCTGAAGCCTTCGTCGAGGCGGGGACCGAGCTCGCTTGTGCCGAAATGTTGCGTAGTGGTACCACGTGTTTTGCCGACATGTATTTCTATCAAGACACGGCGGCCAAGGTGGTGCAGACAGCGGGAATGCGCGCCGCCTTAGGCGGTGCAGTACTCGAGTTCCCGACTCCCTATGCAGCCGACGCAGACGCCTACATTGCACGGGCACTCGCCTCGCGTGACGATTTTTCAGCCGATCCCAAACTGAAGTTGATGCTGACACCACACGCGCCATATACCGTCTCTGACGCGACCTTCCAAAAATTGGTCATGATTGCCAATGAAATGGATGACCTGCTTTTGATGTGTCACATCCACGAAACCGCCAACGAGCCGGGCGAAAGTGAAAAGCAATATGGTGTTCGCGCCATTGAACGCCTCGAGCGACTTGGCGTGTTAGGCCCGAATCTCATTGCGGTCCACTGCGTCCACCTGACACCCGGCGAGATCCAGTTGTTTAAAGAGCGCGGCGTCCACGTCGCACACTGCCCGTCTTCAAACCTGAAACTCGCTAGCGGTATCGCACCGATCAAGGCGATGGTTGACGCCGGCATCAATGTCGGTATTGGCACCGACGGATGCGCGTCTAGCAATCGCCTCGATATGTTTGCCGAAACAAGGCTGGCCACGCTGCTACAAAAAGGCGTGAGTGGCGACGCTGCCGCGCTGCCAGCACTCCAAGCCTTGCAAATGGCGACGCTTAACGGGGCAAAGGCCTTGCAGTGGGACCGCGTCATCGGCTCGCTTAAACCGGGCAAGGCCGCTGACATCGTGGCGGTCGATCTCGGCTCCATTGAGACAACCCCGTGCTACGACCCGGCATCACACCTGTGGCACGCTGCCGGTCGTGAACATGTCACGCATGTTTGGGTCGACGGGGAACTGTTAGTCGATAATCGTGCCCTAACAACGCTCGATATTGACGCAATTCGCGCCAAAAGCGCCACTTGGGGTGAACGCTTTCGCGTGCACTAAATTGAAAGGACAGTTGTCGCATGAGTAACACCGCAAAGCCGAACGTTGATCCCCTAGAACTTGCAAAATTTGGCGCGCTGGCTGCGCGCTGGTGGGACCCCACGAGCGAATTTAAACCGCTGCATGACATTAATCCCTTACGCCTGAACCACATCGACAAACTAGTTGGTTTGTCTGGCAAACGCGTCATCGATATCGGTTGTGGTGGCGGCATTCTCGCGGAATCGATGGCGCTCAAGGGCGCGTCGGTGGTCGGTATTGACCTGTCCGAAAAGCCGCTGAAGGTCGCTGAATTGCACAAACTTGAAACGCTCTCGACTGGGAAGACATTAGCGTTGGACTATCGTCTAACCTCGGCGGAAGACATCGCCGCCGCCGAGCCCGGCCAGTTCGACTGTGTCGCGTGTATGGAAATGCTGGAGCACGTTCCAGACCCCGCTTCCACCATCCGCGCGTGCGCTGCATTAGCAAAACCAGGCGGCTGGCTGTTTTTTTCCACCATCAATCGCAACCCGAAATCGTTCTTGTTCGCCATCATCGGCGCGGAGTATGTCTTGCAGCTTCTACCCAAAGGCACGCACGAGTACCGTCGGTTCATCACGCCTGCCGAGCTTTCGGGCTTGGCAAGGCAAGCGGAGCTAACGATCGGTGGATTTACAGGCATGACTTACAACCCGTTCACTAAGGTATACCGGCTTGGCAACGATGTGTCCGTTAACTACATGTTGGCCTGCCGGAAGCCTCTTTAGCCTCGTTAGCCTCTTTAGCCTTCTTAGCACCCTTAGACCGCATTGACACTTACGACAAAGCAAACACCAGTGCAAACCGGACGCCGAAATTTTCTCCGCGCAACCTCAGCCCTCGCGCTCACCGCATCGCCCGGCGTCGCATCGCTGGTGCATGCGCAATCTGCCAAACAGAAGCTGGTGGTGATGGTCTACCTGAAAGGGGGCAACGACGGTTACAACACATTGGTGCCGGTCAACAATGCGCGGTATCGGAGACTGCGTCCTACCCTCGCGCAGACTCGCGCACAAGTCATGATGCTTACTGAGTCGCACGGTTTACACCGCGGGCTAGAGGCGCTGCTTCCGCTTTGGCAAGACAAGCAGCTGGCGATCTTGCAGGGTATCGGCCAGCAGGACGTCACCAATCAACACTACCGTGACGCGGAAACGCTATTCACCGGTTCAAGCCCGGATGAGTTTCTGGTGAACGGCTGGATGACACGGGCACTGAATCAAAACGCGCAGCTCAAGCGTAGCAACATCGATGTATTCGCTTTCGGCGATTTGGATATTCGTGAGGCGGACCCAATGGGGCCATTCCGCGGTGGAAATACGAGCGTGGGTGTGATCAATATGCTTTACCCCAACGAGTGGCAGGCGCGGCATCGAGTTGCGGACACGGCTTTCCTCACGACTGCTAAGGCGGGTGAGGCCGCAAAATCCTTCTCCTTGGATTCGCCACAGACGCTCAAAACCACTTTCCCGCGTGATTCGTTCGGCGTTGCGCTGCAGTCAACAGTTGAACTTGCGGCTGCCGGCCAAGCCCCACCCGTGGTGCACATTACGCTGAACGCTGAAGATGGCGACCAGCACAACGCGTTTGATACGCATTGGGCGCAACTCAAATTTCA
>JACMOJ010000147.1 GCA_014378085.1 Burkholderiales bacterium
CACACTAGAAGATGTTTACGACGGCGAGCCCGACGGGGAATGGCGCTTGGCACGCGCCAAACGCCTTGATGCTGCGTCGTAGCGGCGAGTGAAAATGAATCGGCCGAAATGAAGCGGTCAGAATGAATTGGCCACAATGAATTGGCCACTGTGAATCGGCCACTGCCGGTACGCGACGGCGTCGGACCGAGTGTGATCGTGCTGCCGCATACTGACGGCCGCTGGGTGACAATGCTTGATTTTCTTGACGAGAAGTTTCCCGGCGTTGATCGCGCGGAGATTGCCGACCGAATGCAGCGTGGCGATGTGTGTGACGCCGATGGTGAACCCGTGCTGCCAACCGCGCCCTACCAGCCTCAACAAAAGCTCTACTACTACCGCGAGATTGTCGACGAGCCGCGGCTGCCGTTTGAGGAACAGGTGGTTTTTGAAGACGAGCTATTGGTGATCGCGGACAAGCCACACTTTTTGCCGGTGACCCCCGGCGGGCGGTTCTTGCAACAAACCTTGCTGGTGCGTTTGAAGCGGCGTCTTGGGATCGAAACTCTAGCACCGATGCACCGTATTGATCGTGAGACGGCGGGGTTGGTGTTGTTCACCAAACAGCCCGCAACGCGTGGCGCCTACCAGTCATTGTTTGAGAAACGTGTGGTTGAAAAATCCTACGAAGCGTGGGCCGCGTGGAAGGAACAACTCGTGATGCCATTGGTCTATCGCAGTTACCTAGAAGAGAGTGAACACTTTATGCGGATGCGCGAAGTGCCCGGCCGCGAGCCGAATAGCGAAACGGCGATTGCGCTATTCGAACAACAGGGAAGCCACGCCCGTTATCAACTTTCACCTGTGACTGGCAAAAAGCATCAGTTGCGGTTACATATGGCCGCCCTTGGTATGCCGATTTTGAACGACCAAATTTATCCGGTGCATTTCACTGCCGCGGAGGCTGACCATACCAAGCCATTGCAACTGCTGGCCAAATCAATTGCGTTTGCCGATCCCATCACCGGTCAAACACGGTGTTTCACAAGTGCTCTTAAGCTTGCAGGCCCACCACTCGCCAACCCATCGCTAGGCTGAATTCTGCACGCGGTGCAGCGGCAGGTTGAATCCTGCTAACCTTTACGGCTATGTCTTCTACGCCACCACAAGCTGTCGTTACGCAATCGTCGATCCAGGCAATCGTCTGGGCACCAGCCACTGCCGCCGCCAAGCCGAGCGGACTGTGCACCGATTGTGGAATATCGCGCACCGTCGATGACAAGCGTTGCGGTCAGGCCTGCCAATTTCTCGCGCCAGACTATCCGAATCTGGAAGCCAACGTGCATGGGCGGTCACGTGATGAGACCAAGCCGGACGAGTTTTTTTTTGGGCCATTCCGGCGGATGGTCCGTGCCGCACTTGCGAGCCCTAGCCCTGGCGCGCAGTGGACGGGCATCACGACACGTATCGCGGAACGATTGCTCGAAACAGGCGCGGTTGAAGCGGTACTCACGATGGCACCGGACCCCAATGATGCATGGCGGCCAGTGCCGGTGATTGTCACAAAGGCGGAAGGGATGCAGCAGTGCCGCGGTATGCGGATGGGTTACGCGCCATTATTGGCGTTGCTCGAACCTGTCGCGGCATGCGGTTATAAACGTATTGCCGTGATCGGCATTCCCTGCCAAGTCTATGCGTTGCGGTCCATCGAAGCCGAGCTGGGGTTGGAGCAGCTTTATGTAATCGGCACGCCATGTTCGGACAACACCACTACCGAACGTTTTCATCAGTTTTTGGAACTGATTTCCGAGGAACCACAAAACATCAACTATCTCGAATTTCGCGCCGATCACCACGTCGAAATTCGTTATACCGATGGTCGCGTCCAAAGCGATTCCGTTTCTGATGCTGCCGTTATCCAAACTGCCCAACGATTTTTTTCCGATGACCTGCCGCACTTGTGTGGATTACACCAACGTGTTGGCCGATATCACCGTGGGTTTCAGGGGGGGGAAGGGCAACAGTGGCTGATTGTGCGTAACGAACGCGGTGAAGAACTCTTGAACCTACTTGGTGAGGAAGTTGTCACCGAAGCGCCGGGCAGTCGCGGTAAACGGTTCGGACCGGTGAAGGGATTTTTGGGCAAGATTGAGCGTGCGGCGGGCGGTTTGCCGTTGCGTTCGATGCCCGACTGGTTGCGCCCTATCGTGGGGTGGCTGATGCCAAAGGTCGGGCCGCGCTGGCTGGAGTTTGCCCGCGCTCGCGTCGAAATGAAAGCCATTGAGACGGTGCTTCATTTGCGTCGGGAGCACGCGGCAAAATCAAATACATGGTGCCTGCGCATTTGTCGAAACTGGTCGCGCCGTATGGCTTGACACCGCAGGAAGATGAACGTAAACCTACTAATTACACGGACCAAAACGAGGCATCATGAAGTCAACCAAGTGGTTTGCCGCCAGCCTATGCGCCGCCATCCTTACCATTAGCGGTGGCTGTGCCGCACCGTCGAAACCAAGCGCACCGCTGCTGCGGGTGATCCCGGTTGCAGAGTGGGGCGGCACGCCGATGGAATCTCCGACAACGGCGAAGCGACATTCGCCGCAGTGGATTACGCTTCACCACGGTGGGGTCGCATTCCTGCGTGACAAAGACCCGAAACAATACTTGCGTAATTTGCAGTCATGGTCGCGCGGTACGCGCAAGTGGGCAGACATTCCGTACCACTACCTGATTGACTTGGACGGCAACGTCTACGAGGGGCGCGACGTCAACTACGCGGGCGACACCAATACCGAATATGACCCGACCGGCCACGCGTTAATTGTGGTGCTGGGTAACTTTGAAGAGGTTGATCCCAACCCCGCGCAATTAGAGGCGGTGACAGCGACCATGGCGATGTTGTCGAAACGATTCAACATAAGCCCGGAAAAGATCGGCGGGCACAAGGATTATTCTGCGCAAACTGCCTGCCCGGGGAAGTCGTTGTACCCGTACTTGCAGAATGGTTACTTCAAGCAGCAGGTTGCTGACACGCTGCGGCGATAGACCGCGCCGCGGTGTCTACCGCGATCGCTGCCGCGATCTCTACCGCGGCGTCTACTGCGGTGTCTACCGCGATCGCTGCCGCAATCCATTCCGCCATCCGCGCCGGAATTCCTGCGGCTCGGGTGACATAATCACCCTGTCGTCACATCCCGGTAGGTGAGCAGACAGTCTTCTCGCGATACTGCCGCGGTCGACAAAATTTCTTCGGAGAATTCATGGCCTATTCTGCATTTGATCCACCCAAGTCAATCCTCGCCCGCATTTGGGGAGCAATTGATAGCACCCGACGTTTCCTTTTTAACGCCATTTTTCTCGTCATCGTGGTGGCCATTGTTGTCGCGCTGGTATTGCCATCAGGCGTGACTTTGCAGGAGAAAACGGCGCTGGTGTTAAATCTCGACGGACGTATTGTTGAGCAGCGCGCAGGCGGAGCCCGTGAAAAATTGATGGGTAGTCTCGGTGGTAACGACGAGACCGGCCAGATTCAATTGCGCGACATTCTCACCGTGCTTGATGCGGCGGCGAAGGATCCTAAAATTGATCGTGTGCTGCTGCAACTCGATCAGTTTCCCGGTGCGGGACTATCCAGCTTGCGAGAAGTCGGCGCCGCGATTACGCGTTTTCGCGCCAGCGGAAAACAGGTGTTTGCTTGGGCGGGTAGCTACGATCAAGCAAGTTATTACCTTGCTGCACACGCCGATGAGGTGTACCTCCACCCGATGGGCATGTTGATGATGCAGGGCTTCGGCCGTTATCGGAACTACTACAAAGACGCGCTGGATCGTGTTGGCGTGTCGGCGAACGTGATTCGCTCAGGAAAGTATAAAAACTTCGGCGAGCCGTTCTTCACCACTGCGCCATCTAAAGAAACGATGGAGTCGGACAAGTACTTGTACGACGGTTTGTGGGCGACATTTACCGGCGACGTGGAGAAGGTGCGCAAGTTTGAGGTTGGTACCGTAAACAAGAGCATCGATGATGTGGTGGCCAATCTGAAAGCTACCGGTGGTGATGCCGCGAAGATGGCGCTTGACACCAAACTGGTGACCGCACTGAAAACGCGTGACGAACTGCGTGCCATGTTCATTGAAAAAGGTGCGAAAGACGAAGATAAAAAAACCTTCCGCCAAGTCTCGATGTCCGCGTATCTGAGTACGCTCAAATCAAAGATGTCGGGCGATGCGATCGGGGTGGTGGTGGCAGAGGGCGAGATCAGTGATGGTATCGAGTCACCCGGCAAGATTGGCGGCCGTTCGACGGCTGAGCTAATTCGTAAGGCACGTGACGACGAAAAAATCAAAGCGGTGGTGCTGCGGGTGAATTCACCCGGCGGTAGCGCCTATGGCTCGGAGCTGATTCGCCGCGAGTTGGAGCTCACCCGCAAAGCCGGCAAACCGGTCGTGGTATCGATGGGCAATGTTGCGGCATCCGGCGGCTACTGGATTGCGATGGCGGCAGACGAAGTGATCGCGGACGCCGCGACTATTACCGGCTCAATCGGTGTATTTGGCATGTTGCCAACCGGTGAAAAGACGATGGAGAAACTTTCTGTCTACACCGGCGGTTATCACACCACATGGCTGGGCAGTGCCATGTACGATCCGCGCCGTGCGCTTGATCCACGTATGGCCGAACTGGTGAAATTATCGATTGACCGCATCTACACCGACTTCACCACCAAGGCCGCGGCGGCGCGCAAAACCACGCCGGACAAGATAGACGAAATTGCGCAAGGTCGCGTCTGGACCGGTGCACAAGCCAAGGATCGCGGGCTGATTGATCGCACTGGTAGCTTTGCTGATGCGGTGAAAGCTGCCACGACACGTGCCAAGCTTGAAGAGGGCGTGCGCCTCGCCTACATCGAAGCCGATCGTAGCAAGTTTGAATCGTTCATCGAGCGTTTTGCCACACGCGCGGCGGCTGACTATGCCGCCGGTATTGCGAGACAGTTTGATACCGCGCTGGGTACCAGCATCTTGCCGCGTAGTGTGGCGGCCGAAGCGCAACGTGATCTGACATGGCTGGCCGAAATCGCAGAGCGTGGCAAGACCGGCTTCCCGTTTGCCGCCGTCGCGCATTGTTTGTGCGGTAAGGACTAAGCATGCAGGTTGTGTACGTCGGCGTGTGCGGTCTATCCACCGTGGGCCAAGTCGGGAAATTAATACGATTCGGCTTGGCATTTCCGCTGGCGGTGGTGTGGTTATCGGCGTGTTCAATTTTGCCGACCGAAAAGCGCCACACACCAGCTGAGATCGCAGCGTATCAGGCGACGGATTTTGTTGCACCGATTGCGTCAGCTGAGGGGGAGCGCGCCGCGCGTGAAGAAGGCTTAAAGCTTATCCGTGACGCGCTCGCATTGCCAGCGGGCTTCGACCCCAATGGCATCGTGCCGGGTGCGCTCGGCAACATCGGTTTCTTGAACGTCGAAAAGGAAGCTGGGCTTGGGCTGCTGTTGAATACCTTGCCAGTGCTGGCGAGTAAAGACGCGGCATACCAGCGCGGCGTGCTGACGTTTGCCTATACCTACTACGCCAAAGAATCGGCCGCATCACTGATGGTGCTGCTCACCAACCTCAACACGCCGCGTGAATTTGCCATCGCTGCTTACGCGCTGTTAAAAGCTGATGGCGCTATTGGACAGCGCTCCTACATCCGCGCCACCATGAAAAATGCGTTTACGGATTGGGCCAATGAGCCGCGCCTGCAACGGCTCGAATATGTGTTGACCACCGACTTGACCGCCGAAATCCGCCAGCGCCCGCCGTTGGTGGATCTGCTGGCCCACCCGATCCGCGCGGGCAAGCCGGTTATCTACAGCTTTCAACGACAAGACCGCCAGCGATTCGGACTGGCGGTGGTGCGGGGCGCGGATGGACGGTTTGTACGCAATGCGGATGGCAGCCTGTTTCACGTCGCGCATCTTGCCAACGCGATGTCCAATTTGCCGGGCACCATTACCAACGGCAACACGCCGCAAGGGTTGTTCACCATCGTTGGCGCAGGCACCGCCACTAACAAATGGATCGGACCCACACCGTACCTGCATTCAAAAATTCCGGTCGAGGCAACGGTCGCAGAGTTCGAACACGTCGAAACAAATCAAGTACCAAACTCGTGGAATGACGGCGTTTATCAGAGCTTTTTGCCTGAAACATGGCGTCAATACGTGCCTTTTACTGAAGCGTTGTTCGCTGGTCGCGCGGGGCGTGATGAAATGTTGATCCACGGTACCACCATCAATTCCAACTATTACCGGGGCGCGTCGTTTTACCCCGGCACACCGTCAGCGGGTTGTTTGGTCGCGATGGAAACGTGGCGGCCCGAAGATGGCCGGCAACAGACCAGCGACCAGTTATCACTTGCCAAAGCGTTCACCCGCGACGGCATCGACCGTGGTTACTTGGTGGTGGTGGAGCTAGACGATCGGCTGGAGCCGGTCACGCTGTTGGACGTGAAAGCGAGTCTGGATGATGCGGAGACTCGCATCACTAGTCAGTTTGGTGCCACTCGTCTCAGTACAAATCGCTAGCACTTCAAGCCTAGGCGTGGCGATGCTTCATTTCGGTATAGGTGCCGGTAATCAGTTTTTCCAATACCTTCATGTCAACGTCGCTTAGCTTTTTTATAGAAAGGCAGGCTACCGCCATTTTGTGTTTACCGAGTTTGGCCAGCAGGGCGTCACGATCAGGAAAGTCATCCGTCAAATAAATGCTGATGTCATTCTTGCGTGAGGAAAAACCGGTGATACACGCATCACCTTCACGGCCACTCTCGTATTTGTAGTGATACTCGCTGAAGCCAACAATCGACGGCCCCCACATGACCGGCTTTTCTTTGGTGACCTTGGTGATGAGCTTGGACAACACGTCGCAATCCGCGCGCCGTGTGTCGTCTTCGATGGCGGCAAGATAGGCCTCAACACTGGCGGTTGTGGCCTTCGTTTTGTTTTCTGTCTTTGCCATGCCATCCGTCCCTTTTTGGCGTGGCTAGAGCGGTTTGTGTTCGAGATTGCCACGTGACGACACCAACCACAACAGCGCAAAAGTGATCGCGCCGTTGAGGATTAGTAACTCAATGCCGATCTGGAATCCCTGCGGGTTGCGCGCCAGCAACGTCTGCAACACGTAACAAGACACGGGTGCGGCGACTGCGGCGAACACAATGCCCGCCGGGTTTTTTAGCGCTCGCTTCGTGGCCATACCAAACACAAAAAGTCCGAGCAGCGGGCCGTAGGTATACCCGGCGATCTTCAGAATGGTGTCGATGATGGAACGGTCATCAAGCCATCGAAACACCATCACGATCACAAAGAACAACAGCGCGAAGGCGAGGTGAGTCTGCTGGCGGATACGTTTCTGCCGCGCTTCGGTGAGCTCTTGTTTGCGAATGCCGAGGATGTCGATACAAAACGATGACGTTAGTGCCGTCAGTGCGCCGTCCGCGCTCGGGAAGAGGGCGGAAATCAGGGCAATAAAGAAGATGATCTGTACCCAGTGCGGGAAATGCTGCATGACAATGGTCGGAAAAATCTGATCCCCGACCGCCGAGATACCGTTGGCGGCGGCAAACAGATACAACAAACCACCTAACAACAAGAACAGTAAGTTGACGCCGATGAGCACGACGCTGAACAAAAACATGTTCTTCTGCGCGTCACGGACGTTAGGCACGCTGATATTTTTCTGCATCATTTCCTGATCCAGCCCGGTCATGGCAATCGCGATAAACGCGCCACCAATAATCTGTTTCAGCCAGAAGCCGGGGGCGTTTGGGTCAGTATTCCAGACCGGAGTGTAGTCGGCCGCAGAGAGTGTTGACCATATCGCACCCAGTTCAAGATTGAGCGCGCCGCTAAGAAACCATACACAGATCAGCAATCCGCCGAGCATACATGCCGTCTGCAA
>JACMOJ010000148.1 GCA_014378085.1 Burkholderiales bacterium
AACGGAGACAACGCTCGTTTTGGCTCGATTACCAGCGCCTGGGAACACTTTGGCGAGTGGAAGCGTTTGCATGAAGCCGACGTGGGCAATGTGGCCGCCGCGGTGCTGCTCAATGGCATGCTGGCCAAAGACCGGCTGCTGGATATTGTTGAAAACTTCATCTTATTTGACGCCAGCAAGGCCGGTGACGTACGTAAGGTTATAGCCCGTAACCATCAAATGCTGGGCGTGAACCAAGCGGTGGCCTCGGTGGTGCGACAAGAGGCATTGAAGCGCGAATTTCCCGCTGGGAAACGGCTGACGCAACGCCACGTTGAGTGGCCAGAAGCTGTGCCGCGTGAGGCGGCCAACGAGGCGCGGTTGGCGTACCCGATGGCAGCCGAACCCGCGCCACCGCACTATTTGCAAATCGTTGAGCGTGCGCACCCGGAGTTGGGCCGCTTGGGCGTGGTGTGGCACACGCAAGGCAGCGGCAAATCTTATTCCATGGCTTTTTTTACCGAGAAGGTGCGGCGCACCGTGCCGGGCAATTTCACCTTTGTGCTGATGACCGACCGGGATGATCTGGACAATCAGATTTACAAAACTTTCATTGGTTGTGGCGTGGCCGACGAGCAAACGCCGCGCGCCAGCTCGGGGCGCGAGCTGCAGCGCTTATTGTCAGAAAACCATCGTTATGTATTCAGCCTGATTCACAAATTTAACCAAGAGGTGACGCCTGACGCGCCGTACAGCGCGCGCGACGACATTATTGTGGTGTCCGACGAGGCGCACCGCACCCAGTCGGGCAGGCTGGCGCGCAACATGCGCATGGCGTTGCCCAATGCGGCGTTCATCGGTTTCACCGGTACGCCGCTGTTCAAAGATGACCAATTAACAAAACGCATTTTTGGCGGCTATGTGTCGCGCTACGACTTTAAACGCAGCGAACAAGACGGCGCCACGGTCAAACTGGTTTATGAAAACCGGGGCGAAAAACTGGGCTTGGCCAAGTTGGATTTGAACGACAAAATCGCCGATGCCGTAGATGATGCTGAGCTTGATCCGGACCAAATGGCTTTGCTGGAAAAGTTGCTGGGCAAGGATTACGCGGTCATTACTGCGGACGACCGTCTAGAAAAAATCGCCGCTGACTTTGTAGAGCATTGCAGCACCCGCTGGGAGGCGGGCAAGGCCATGATGGTGTGCATTGACAAAGTCACCTGTGCCCGCATGATGCAGCTGATCGGCCCCAAGTGGGCAACTAAAGCCAGCGCGGTGCGGGCCGAGGCGCAGGCAAAGCTTGCCGACATTGTTGCTGTCACCGAGGACGAAACCCGGCAGATTTTGCGTGCGCAGCGTGACCGATTGCTGGCCAAGGCCGCATGGATGGATGAGACGCTCATTGAGCTGATCATCAGCGAGGCGCAAAACGAGGTGGCCGATTTCAAGCGCTGGGGCGTTGACATCATCCCGCACCGGTTGGTGATGAAACGAGGCTTCGAGACGGCGGACGGCCAGCGCGTTGATGTGGAAACCGCGTTCAAGAACCCGCAGCACCCGTTTCGAATTGCGGTGGTGTGCGCCATGTGGCTAACCGGCTTTGACGTGGAATGTTTGTCCACGCTCTACATCGATAAGCCGATGCGGGCGCACACGCTGATGCAGGCGATTGCTCGCGCCAACCGGGTGTACCCAGACAAAGATTTTGGCTTGATTGTTGACTACAACGGCATGCTGAAAAGCCTGCGCGAAGCGTTGGCGCAATATGCGCTGGGTGACGATGGCGGCGAGGCTGAGATCGTCGCACCCATTGAGGAGCGCGTGGCGGCGCTGGCTGATGCCATTGCGGTGACCGAAGGGCATTTGCGCGGGCTGGCGTTTGAGGCCAGTGCGTTGCTCGGGGCGAAGGGATTCGCCCGCATTCAGCTATTGGCTGATGCGGTGGAGGCGGTCTACACCACCGATGAGGCCAAACGCCGCTATGAAATTTTGGCGCGCGTGGTGTTTAGCCGTTTTAAGGCGCTGCTGGTGGAACCGTCCGCTTTGGTCTACGCCGAGCGACACGACAACATCGAGGTGATCTACAAAAAGCTAAGCGAACGTCGCGACACGGCCGATGTGAGCGAGCTGCTCAAAAAATTGCACCGTATCGTCAACCAAGCGATTGTGTCGCAAGGCGCCGGCGGCGATCAGGCCAAGGCGTTAACCGTGGACCTATCCAAGATCAACATGGAAACGCTGCGCGACGAGTTTGCCAAAAAGGTAACGCGCAAAGCCACGGTGATTGCAGATATTCGCCAAATCGTCGAAGAAAAGCTGGCCCAGATGTTGGCGCGCAACCCGTTGCGCATGAACTATGAGCAGAATTACCAAGAAATCATCGCCGCATACAACCAGGACAAAGACCGGGCCACCGTGGAGGACACGTTTGTCAAACTGATGGATGTGATGAAAGCGCTGGATGTTGAGCAGCTGCGCGCCGTCGAAGAAGGTTTGAGTGAGGCGCAGTTAGCGCTGTTTGACCTAGTGCAGCGGGCCGATTTGAGCAAGGTGGACCGCGAGCGCATCAAGCAGGCCAGCCGAGACTTGTTGGACGGTGTGCTGGCGGTCATCACGCCGTTGGACCGTTGGACCGAGAAAGCGCAGACGCAAGCCGAGGTGGAAACTTTTATTCTCGATCACGTCTATCAAACGCTACCGGAGCCGCCCTACACCGCGGACGACAAAGCGCAAGTGGCGAAGTCGGTGTATCGGCATATTTGGCAGCAAAGTGTGAAGGGCGAGTTGGCCGGCGACGGTCGACACGGGGTGGGCTGAGGCTAAGGAGGCGCATGCTCATCGGTGGCCCTGCACCTTGCTTGTCAACCGCGCGTTATCCACTCGTGGACGGCTGCATGCGTCGCAAGCGCCGCACCCACCCACACGTGGATAACGCTTTCCTTTCCTTTCCTTTCCTTTCCTTTACCGATGTATCCCCGTTAGCATGATGGTTGTATTTGTAGACCCCCGTGTTACCGACACGGGCACTTCATATCACTGCAACGAGTAGGTTTTGAAATGAATTTTCGACAAAGTTCTTCCGATCCGTCCGAATTAGTCATAGGCATAATCGGCCCGATCGGGTGCAACAGAAAATTAGTGCTTGACACCATCACAACTCTGGCGAAGCACTACGCATACGAAGCAGAGCATGTGAAGGTGAGCAAGCTTATTGAGGACAATGCTGATGTCGCTGTCACCGCTGATGATCAGTATGTCCGCGTCACTAATCTGATAAAGGCGGGCAATGAACTAAGGCGACGAACAGACGACAATTCCGTACTTGCAAAACTCGCAGCAGGCAAAATTTCCGAGATACGGAGAGGAAAGGAAGGACGCAGAAACATCTACGTTATCGATTCGATTAAGCACCCAGAGGAGGTCGACGAACTGCGGCATATCTACGGAGCTTCGTTTTATTTGTTTGCGGTTCACTCATCCCAGTTGCAACGTGAACATTTCTTATGGAACGAGTGTCTGATTCATGACCAAGCTCGTATCGCCGCATTAATTGCGCGCGACAACGAAGAGCGACACGATGATGAGAGACTCGAATACGGACAAAGTACGAGCGACGCATTTCATCGCGCGGATTTCTTTCTTACAGAGGATGGAAACAGCAGGAAGGTTTGGAACACCACACAGCGGTTCCTCGATGCGATTTTCGGTGATCCATTTAGGACGCCTACGTTTAACGAGTACGCCATGTTCATGGCCTACGGTTCTTCGATGCGAAGCGCGGACATGTCACGACAGGTGGGAGCGGTCATAACCCGTGATAAAGACATTCTTTCCGTTGGTGCAAATGAATGTCCAAAGCCGTTCGGAGGAACCTACTGGCCGAACTACAACTCTGAAACAGGCGAGATTTCTGACACGGCTAAGGGTCGGGACTATAAAAGAGGGGTTGACCGAAATGCCAAAGAGACGCAGCTCATGATTGCGTGCTTAGTGGACGGTCTTTCAGACGGACCGCTTCAAAAACTTAAAAAGAATATTCAAAAATCGGGACTTTCCGACATCACAGAGTTTGGTCGCGTGGTGCACGCAGAAATGGATGCCATTTTGGGTTGCGCCAGACGCGGGATAACTTGCGACGATTCAACAATTTTTTGCACCACTTTTCCTTGTCACAATTGCGCGAAACACATTGTGGCGAGCGGGATAGCGAAGGTCGTTTACATCGAACCTTACCCGAAAAGTAAAGCTTTCGATATGCATGATGACGCAGTGCGTTCGCCCGACGATATCGCGGAGCCAGAGCGCGTACTCTTTGTGCCTTTCGTTGGAGTAGGTCCCCGGCAATTTGCCGACTTGTTTTCGTTGACGCTTAGTGCCGGGGCTCGCATTCGCCGGAAGGAGAAAGGTTCGATAAATGTTGTCGCTTGGAAGCGGAGCACTGCGGTACCGCGAGTCAAGTGTTATCCCGTCTCATACCTCGACAACGAAAATGACGCGGCCACGCAGGCTGTGGACAGTATCAAGCGCATCGAGCGCGTGAAGATTGACGCGGAAACGTCCCCGGTCAAAGGAGACTGATGACTTGCCAGTTCTGTGTATCGTCGCAGGCGAGGAGCCAACACCTTGTTGGAAGTTGATGTAGAAAAAGCTTGCAGAGATGCAGGCTTTTTTGTTTTGGGCGACGCCGAATGACGCCTTGTGGCTTGGCGCCCTGCAAAGCGGGCGCATTCGCGATACAGTTCGTGCATGAACACACCAACAGCACATTACCCCAACAACCGCGCGGTCTTGGCGCAGATTGCTAAGCAGGCGATGACTGATCGCGGGCTTGAGCCTGAGTTTTCTACGGCGGTTGAGCGGGAGATGGGCGCTATTGCCGGCCCCTCGCATGAAACGGGTGGCGGTATTCGCGATCTGACTGCGCTGCTTTGGTGTTCGATTGATAACGACGATTCGCGTGATCTTGATCAGCTTTCGGTCTCTGAGTCTTTGCCCGATGGCGCAATTAAGGTGTTAGTGGCGATTGCCGACGTGGATACATTGGTCAAAAAGGGCACAGCCATTGATGATCACGCGCACAACAACACC
>JACMOJ010000149.1 GCA_014378085.1 Burkholderiales bacterium
GTGAAGAATTTATTGCAGTCGCTTTACGTGCTCACCTCAAAAAGCACCACGCGACGACGCGACGCCGGCGCTGAAAGCGAGCGCCGGACGCCCACGCCCTATGAGGCGATGCTGGACCGGCAACTGACGCAACTGACCAAACGCCTGCAAACTACGCTAGATAAACTGCAGAACCCCGCGCTCGGCAACGTCGGCATCAAGATGTCGGCCGAGGCCTGGTGGGCCGACGTGTTGGACAGACATGCCGCGACGGGGATTACTTTTACGGCACGCGGCAATATGGCCACGACGATACCCGTCAATCTGTTCGACACCGTGCTGGAAAACTGCCTCGAAAATACCCGCAAGAAACAACAACGCGAACCTGATATTCTCGTGTCGATTGAATTGTCTTGCGCGTTTTATGGTGATGGCGAACAGATGTTGTCAATTACCGACACCGGCAGCCCTATTCCCAGCGCAGCGGTTGATAGCTTGTTTCGCGCACCGATCGCGAATTCTCGCGGCAGTGGTTTAGGCATCGGCTTGTATCAGGCGTTTAAGCAAGCCGAGCAAGCTGGGTACACGCTTTCGCTGGCTTCGAATGTTGCGGGTGAGGTCAGGTTTGCGCTGGGAAAGGTATCTCCAGCTCAGCGGTAGCAAAAACGCCTACTGGCGCCGTTCTCCGCCGGATTTCCCCGGAAAACGCCCACCAATGATAGAGATTAACGGATTGGTTATGGCAGCTTGCCTGCGTCGAGCATTTTCTTAATGACAATCGTCGACGGAATCCAGGTCGTGATGTCGTCAAATGTATTCGTGGCCAAACTCACTGGGGGGTGCGATACAAACACGATATTGTTGTCTACATTTTTTGCTTCATCCGTGCTCGTTCCGCCAGTGGGCGCGTTTTCCCCCAACGACAAAAGTAGTACTGCTGCTTTGGTCGTTAGTTCGTTTGCGGTTGGGCCACACGTGGTTGTTGTAACGCCCGTTCCACTCGAACACACATACAAATAAGTCTGCGCAGGATTGCCGAGGTTGGAAACGGTCGCGCCTTGCATCGCGGTCTGGCTTGTAAGCGGAAAATTGAAGGCGCCAACCGTTCCCCCATAAACAACGTACCTAATTCGATTGCTTTGCGTTGCCCACGCATCCTGCAAGAATCCTTGCGTATCGAGCGATGATAGGCCGAGCGTCGATGCCGGCAGGAATCCGTTGTAAAAGTTCGAACAGTTTCCGTGGGTTTGAGGGGTGAGGGTTTCAGTGCCCGTGCACGCACCAGTCGCCGCAGTGCAAAAACTTTCTCGACCCGCCGAATTGCTGGTGGCGTTTGCAAACGCTGGGCAGGGGAATCTTCCGTTTGCCATGGCGAATCCCAAAAGCGCTTCTTTCGCCTCTTCGAGCAATCGTCGTGTTTCCTCCATCCGTCTGGTCTGGACCTGCGATGCTAAAGGCACGCTGACCGCCGTAAGCAAAACAGTAATAATAATTAACACGATAGCCACTTCAAGCAACGAAAAGCCCCGAAGGAGCGCCGGTCGGCAGGAAGCAAACGGGTACCTGGCGTTTCGACGGCTATGGGTAGTAGATGACGACATCATTGAGCCCTGACTGTCTAACTGAAGAAGTCACCTTGTTGCAACTGGACAACGGGGAACAGGCCGTCGATACCGGTGCGGGTGTAAGTGAACTGCAAGCCGCCGGCAAAGGCGCGTTGATCAAGCCTTCCAGCGCCTTATTGCTAATCTCCAAATAGTTTGACGCATACCCATCGTTACTGCCACCACGCACTTGAGCCGGCGTCGTTGTGTTTAGCGGACGGCCGGCAACGATCACGGCAATCTGCTTGCTCGCGGCAATGACGTTGCCCCCACTATCCTGCACTTGAAGGCAACTCGATGAAGTTGTGCATGGACCACCGTTACCCGTTGCATTAGGCTTGTACGCGTCTGCAACCGCATAAAAAACGTGCATCTTCCATGCACTCCACCAAGCGAAGCCAATATTGCATTCGCCGGCACCCCAAGTGTCCGCCATTGAATAGGCTATTGTCGTGTCGAAATTCGTATCGGGTATTCTGCCGAAAGATACGGAGTCATGATCCGACCATGCGTTTACATCCATCAGATTGGCCTGCCTGCAAACCGGGGCCGGCCATGGATAGCGCCCTCGATTAGCCGCAGCATACAATCTGAGGCAGCCCATCGCTTCGCTTGCGATTCGCTGCTGAACCGCAGACATTATTTGGTCTTGTGTGATCGCAATTATTCGATCATTGACCGCGATTTCTCCCGATACTAATACTGGCCCTTTTATGAATCCGTTGCCATTCGCGGTCCGAGTGACATTGTCGTCGACAAAATTGGCATTGTCCTCTCCCAAGGCGGTGTCGAGGTAGTTAGCCGGATTGCATTTGGCTGTTAGTGAAGTTGGGGTCGAAGTGCAGGTGCCCGCTGGATCACCTGCTGGATTGCAGCTTCCGCCGCTGCATGAACGGTCCTGTTGGGCCGCCGCTCCTTGGCGCTTCAGCACCTGCCCCGGAGCAATTATCAGGGCGACAGCCCCACCGGAGCTTCCTGCGTAAATATCACTCGACGTGCCGTCATGAATTACAGTTCCAGCGCTGTCACGAAGCGTGATGGTGCCGCGCCCGGTAGTCGGATTCAAGTCCAAATTCGCGGTCGCAGCTTTGTACTTGCTCGACACCGCGTACCAGAGGCGCTCCCCACTTCCATCGCGCAGATCCGGAATGCCCAAGGTTCTCCAAGGTAATCTGCCAAGGCGATTCTGCTGTTGCGTATTCCCGGACGCACTGCCACAACTACCCTCAGCATCACCGTCATCATTCAAATCCGGACATGGCAAACTACCAGGCATTGGGACGCCCGCCGAAAATCGGCGTCCTGCCGCATACGCAATCAGGGCATCACTCGCGATCCGCAACGTCTCATCGGTCGCCTGATCGCGCGCGACCTGCGCCGCGCCCGCGTTCAAGCGCGAGACAAGCAGCACGCCAATTACTCCAATTGTCACGATCATAAAAAGCAGCAATACAAACCCACCGTTCTTACCGGGTGCAGGTGCACGATTAATTTTTGCCAATGCTCGCTTCATTGTCAGCCCCTCATTTACGTGTGACTGGCTTCGTTGCGGCATTTCGAAAATCTTGGCTCTTCGTTCTCTTGATCTTTACGGGCGAACGCGACAAATTTGCTGATGCGTGAGAATCCAAGACCTTGATCGCGTCAGTATTGCCCCCAACATCCTGCGGAACAAGATCGCGTATTTTCAAACTCCGCGGATGGTTACGAGGCTCTCCATCCACCCAAATAGTAATTTGCCCATCGTTCCGCTTGACGAACCCGTTGAGCACTGACGGTGGCGCTTCCGCAAATTTACCGACATCCCCGATAACTACTCCCCGCTTGCGTGCCGCATCCATGCGTTGCCGTTCCAGCGCGGAAAAAAATAATCGCCCATCTAGCCGAACGGCTTGCTCACGCGGCACATCAGGAAACGTGGCGGGAAGGTTTTGAGTTCCAAGCGGCGTTGCGGCAACCACAGACGTTTGGCTCCCGCCCGCGAGCGATAGGGAGAACGCGATACTAGAGCAAACCAATCGCACGTGGACCCGTAGCCGCGTCATAGTGACCTTAGGTTCTGCGCAGACGCGGAAACGGCAGCTGGCGCTACGCTACCTCCTTTGGCTTGCAACGTAATCCAATCGAGCGAACATTCAGCTTCCATCGCAGCTGCTGATCTTTCGACAGGCGTTATAGCGGGCACTGGGGCGCTGGCGGATCGAGTCGCGGCCGAATCGCCCGTATTCATCGGCTGCAAAATTGAAGTAAGCGCAGCAACTGGCGCGATATTTCGCTTGATCGTGCATCGATCTAGCGGAAAAAATCCACGCTGCAGACGTGGAAATTCATCCAGAAATAAAACCAAATCGCCATCGTGGATGGCGCGGATTCTCAACTTGACGCGGCTGGCGAATAAGTTTACCCCCGAATACGCCGCACCGGAGGCCAGTCTCAACTGTCGCTGCGGCTCAACCTCATAGGCGAGGGACACAAGCTGGTGTCGTTTTTTCAAAGCAGCGAGTGCTTCGATCAAGTCAAATCGCTCTTCATTCAAAAAAATGCCACGCGCAGCGAGCGATTTATAAGTGTCCTCTGAACCTCGCAGGTCCTCGCGATCTTGTATGGCCGTGTTCAGGCGGCCACGCAGATCCTGTAAGGCACGCTGACTTTGTTGATCGTTCTTTTTCTCAGTTTGCCAATACAGATAGCTTCCGACCACAATAAAGGCACCTACCGCGAGCCCGGCGAATAACACAAGGTACGCAAACTTGAGGGCTTTGAACCCGGCACGCGAAAATATCATGGTCGCGATACTTTCATGTTCCGCACCAACTTCAGGACGAAGCGCGCGTCTGGCGGCGCTACAACTTGCGGTGCTTCGGTCGAGGTGATCGACGCACTCGGCCGCACGTCGAGTGGCTCGACAATCAACGTAGCACTTACATTTGGCAATTTATTTAACCGGGCAACAAATATATTTACATTTGCAATCGCTTTACGAAAATTTCCGTCGAAGGGGCTGATCACTGCCTCGACAACCAGGGCTTGAAACCTGCCGTCAGACAATACTGGATCTTCCGCCGTACCGATAACTGCAAGTGGTGCGGTGACAGTTGCGGCAGCACCGGACTGTCCGGCTGCCGTGCTACCGGCCTTTGTGACGGACTGTAAAAGACTAGTGCCCTTTGCGGCAGAGACAGTGTAAAGCGGCGTCGCGTTCGCATCCCCAGCCGGTGCCCACACCAGTTGCAATAATTGAATATTCGGAAATTCCGTAAGCGCTTGTGAAAATGCACGCACAAAATCACCAGGGGAAGCCGGTGCTGGGTAGATGAACTGTCTGTAAAAAGCGCTCGCGTCCCGCACAGTATCGGAGGCTGCAGTCTGTTTGCTGATTTCGCTGACGACCGCCCGA
>JACMOJ010000150.1 GCA_014378085.1 Burkholderiales bacterium
CGCTGGGCGTCATCGTGATGTGCGACATGGAGTACGGCGTGACCATCGTCGGCAACGACCTAAAGAACTCGGCCACTGTGGGCGACATTTACGCGTTGGTAGTTGCCAGAAAAGCTGCGTAAATGGCAACCGTCACGCTTTACAACGTTCGCTTTCGCGGGCTTGCGTCTTGCGTGCCGAAGACGCAGATTTCTAATCTCGATTGTCCACCGGCAAAGCGATCTGAGCGTGAGCGCCTAGTCCGCAACATCGGCATTCTCAACCGGCGCATGTGCTTTCCGTGGCAGTGCGTATCAGACTTGGCCGAGGTTGCGGCGGAGCGACTATTAGACGCCATCGGTTGGCAGCGCGACGAGGTTGATGCCCTGATATTTGTGACTCAGTCGCCGGACTATCTCACGCCTGCGACTGCGATTATTTTGCAGGATCGCCTGAAGCTGTCCAACAACACTATTGCGTTTGACATCAACCTAGGCTGCTCTGGTTATCCATTCGGCATCTACACACTTGGCTGCATGTTGGCGGCCGGCGGCATTAAGAAGGCGCTGTTACTCGCCGGGGATCGCGGCGCGACCTTGTATGACCCAATCTTCAGCGATTGCGGCACCGCGACCGCTCTTGAGTTTTCGCCCGATGCGCCGCCGATGCATTTCGACATGCACAGTGATGGTTCTGGATATCGCGCCATCATCCTCCCAGCGGGTGGGCATAGAGAGCCTATCCAGATGAGACATTTAATTAACAAACCTGATGCTGAAGGCTCGCCACATCGCGAAACAGACTTGCTTTTAGATGGTACTGCGGTGCTGAACTTTTCCACGCAGCGAATCCCGCCGGCGATTCGTGAACTTTGCGAATACGGCAAAGTGTCGCTCGATCAGATTGACTACGTGTTGTTGCATCAGGCAAATAAAATGATCAACGAGACGATTCGCAAAAAACTTCAGCAACCGCCCGAAAAATTTCCGTCGACGTTGTATGACTTTGGCAACACAAGCTCGGCGTCAATTCCCCTGACAATGACGGCGCGACTAGATAGCCGACTCGCAGAAGCCCCGGCAAAGCTGCTGCTTTCTGGCTTTGGCATTGGCTTGTCGTGGGGCAGTTGCATCATGCAAACTTCTGGTGTGACGATGTTGCCGTTGATTGAAGTGTGAGCAACGATCCTTTCTCGTTGGTGGGCAAAACCGTTCTGGTAACGGGCGCTTCGTCGGGCATCGGTCGGGCATCGGCACTGTTGTGCGCGCAAATGGGCGCGACCGTTTTGCTCACCGGACGAAATGCTGAGAACCTCGACGCGGCGTTGGCGCAGCTTCCCGGCGTGGGCCACACGCTGTTTGTAGGCGACCTGACCCAAGAAGCTGTGCGCAACGCGTTGGTAGATGCTGCGCCGGCGCTGGGCGGCTGCGTTTTTAGCGCGGGCGTTGTCGAGCTTGCGCCGGTTCGCATGATCACTGAGCGGCACTTACGTTCAATTTTTTCCGTCAACTACGATGCGCCCGTGCTTTTGACGCAGCGCTTGCTGGCAAAGAAAAAGATCGCCACTGGCGGCTCGCTTGTCTACGTCACCGCCGTCGCCGAACATATTGCGCCGGTCGCGACGGGTGCGTATTCGGCGGCCAAAGCCGCGCTCACGGCTACCGTCAGGACAATCGCGCTCGAGCATGCGAAGCAAGGAATCCGCGCGAACTGTGTTTCGCCAGGGTATGTTGCTACGCCGATGCTAGATAAGATGCGAACAATTTCTAGTATCGATGACAAAGTCGCCTTAATGCATCTTGGCGTCGTTGAGCCGATTGAAATCGCCCACAGCATCGTTTTTTTGTTGTCTCCGGCAAGTCGTTGGGTGACGCGAGCAACGCTTGTTGTCGATGGCGGCTTATCGGTGCACGTGCGGTGAACGGTCCCGAAATGTCACCGTTTAACCTTCATGGCAAACGCATCTTGGTCACGGGCGCATCCAGTGGCATTGGTCGGGCAGTGGCCGTGTCATGCGCCCGCGCTGGCGCAAGCTTGGTGATTACTGGTCGAGACGAGAGCCGGCTTACTGAGACGCTGACCGCGATGTCAGGCACTGGACATGCAGCGGTGATCGCTGACCTTACCGACGCGGCGCAGGTGTCTTCGCTTGTCGAGCAATCAGGGGCTGTTCATGGACTTGTGCACAGCGCAGGGATTGCCGGTGTTATGCCGTTCCGGATGCTGGGAAGACCGTTCTTGGATGACGTTTTCGATACAAATTTCGTTGCTCCCGTGCTTTTAACCCAGCAGCTACTCGCTCGAAAAAGAGTGGTTGATGGTGGTTCCATTTTGTTTATGACCTCGCTGGCGGCGCATACGGGGACGGTAGGCGTTGCTGCCTATTCGGCATCAAAGACCGCGCTTTTAGGTGCGATTCGATGCCTCGCCCTGGAGGTTGCCAAACGCGGCATTCGCGTTAATTCACTGTCGCCAGGGTTGGTCGCCACGCCGATACTCGGCGAGACCTTGGAGTGGTTAGAGGAAAAGGCCAGGATGTACCCTTTGGGACTGGGTCAGCCGGACGACATTGCGCATGCCGCGCAGTTTTTTTTGAGCGATGCCAGCCGAAAGATCACAGGAATAACGTTCAATATCGATGGCGGAGTTCCGTTCACCTATTAAGTCACCGGACCAAAATACTTGTGAAAGACGTACTCATCATCAACGCAGGTGGCTTCGGTCGCAACATGGCAGTTGTCGCCAAGTCTGATCCTGCTCACAATAAGCAGTGGGTGGTGCGTGGCTTTCTTGATGGTCGCCCAAACCTACAGGTGGTGCCGGAGC
>JACMOJ010000151.1 GCA_014378085.1 Burkholderiales bacterium
GCTGCCACCCTCGCCGCCGTCAGCGGCGGTGGCTTGGCGATGTGGCAGGTGCTGAAAGGCGCAGATATGACCTCGTGCCAACGCGACCCAATCGGCATTTTTGTGAACCAGCTACCGATGGCCAATTGGTGGCCCGAGTTTTTGTTTGCCACTGGCGGCTGCGCCGACAAGTACACCACCTTCGGCTTGCCGGTGCCGGTGTTGTCGCTTGCCGGTTTCATCGGGCTCGCCGGTGTGATTGTGTTCGTCTTTATCCGCTCGAAGGAACCACCGACAGCGTGAGTTGGGCAGTTGGAATCCACCGCTGTGCAATTGGATCATTGGTCCATTGACCTCTTAGCGAAATGGCCTACGGACGAGATAGACCCTCCCACCTAGCTGAAGAATTCCTTGATCAAGAACGCCTCCAAACCAGCTTGATCCTCCTTGCGCGCGGACAGTGTCACGACGCGCCCCAATCGGTGGGATTCCCAATTGAAGTTGCCTTGGTAGTGCTGACGGATGAGATCAATCATCCGCTTCACGATGGCCGCTTCGACGTCGCCCCCCAGCCCCGCGTCAATTTCGATCAGCTCTGACTTCGCGTTCGCGCGGTCAGTTGTCCAGCCGCGGAACGAAAACGCGGCGTAACGTGTGCCCTTGCTTTTGATTTGAAACACACCGCTGGTACCGTCCCGCGCCTGGCCGAGTGTTTGGGCGTTTCGTTTAAACGCAGCCTCCGCTTTTTCCGCCGTGGTCATCTCGCGTTCACGGCTTCGTGCGTCGCCGTTTTGTTGTGCGTAAAAATTTTCCTCAGCTTGACGTTGCGCGCGGCGTGCGTCCAGTGCGGCCGCAAAATCGAGCGGCGGCGGTGCCGCCTCGGGCCGCGACGGCCGTGGTGGAACGTCTGGTGGGACAAACACGGGCGGCATTGAAGGCGAAGGTTTGTTGGTGGCAATGACGGTGCGCGGCGGCGATTTCAGAGGCGGCGTCGGAGCAGGGGTTGGGGTTAGCAGGGGCGGCGGCGCGCGATCTGCGGCGGGTGGCGGGCTCATGGTCACTTGCAGCGGGCCTTGTGTCGGGGCAGCCGCATCCACCATCGGATGCTCCCATTTCGGCAAAAAGCGAATCAGCAAGCCGTGGAGGACAAGCGACAACACCAGCAGTGTGACAAGCCCGCGCAGGCTGCGGCGCGGACGCAGTCGCGGGTCGCGCTCAAGCGCAGGGTCGGCTTCACGCGGTTGTGCGTGTTCGAGCAGCACATTGGCAAGCGCAGAGACGGGTGAAACGGTCGAACTCATTCTGTCATTGGCCGTGGAGACGTTATATCTGTGACACCAGCAAATTGGCGGGGTTGCCGGGGTTGTGCGTGAGGGTTGTGCGTGAAGCTGTGCCTAAGCGGGGCACCCAGTGCGCAGCGCACCCGCCGATCAGCGCGAACAGTATAAATCACCGCACTGCGCATTCTTTCGACGCAACCCTTTGGGGCGGGCGTTGACGCACCATTTACAGCTGCTAGATTTGTACGCGAACCAGCATGAAGGAAGACATCCTTTAGAATCAACGTCACCAACTAACAACGATTGAAAATAACCTGGGGGCAGCATGCGCAAGATACGGGCAAACACCGAAGAATTTGTGCGTTCGCAAAAGCAGCCGGCCTTGCGTCGAGTGACCCTATCGAGTTTGGTGAGCATCAGCCTGATGGGCGCGATTAATCCGCTTAGTCCTGCTGTTGCGCAAACCCCCTCTCCTGCCGCAATCGCAGCCACAACCACGGCCTCAACCGTGCTGCATTGTGGCCGCCTGCTAGACGTGGCAACCCTGAAGCTCTCAATGGCGCAGTCCATCGTGGTGGATGCCAAAAAAATTACCCGCGTGGTCGCCGGCTATATCAATGTGCCGAACGCGCGGACCGTTGATCTCAAGGATCACACTTGCCTGCCCGGCCTGATCGACTTACACGTTCACCTGTCTTCCGAACTCAATCCCGCTCAATACGCCGATAGCGTTTCGTTTAATCCACCGGACTACACGATACGCGCGGTCGCCAATGCCGAAAAGACGTTGATGGCTGGGTTCACGTCCGTGCGCGACCTCGGTGCGCCGCCGGGAGTCAGCGTCGCACTTCGCAACGGCATCAATCGCGGTATCGTCAAAGGGCCGCGCATTCAGGCGGCCGGCGGTGTGTCTTCGACTGGCGGGCACGGTGATCCTACGAACGGACTGCGCGCGGATTTGATGGCAACCGGTGCCGCCAATCTGGCCGACGGCCCGGACGACGCCCGCCGGATGGTGCGGCAACGTTACAAGGAAGGCTATGACTTGATCAAAATTGCGGTGACCGGCGGTGTGCTGTCGCTCGCCAAGAGCGGTGACGCGCCCTTGCTGGCCGACGATGAGCTCGCCGCCATCGTCAAAACCGCACGCGACTATGCGATGCCGGTGGTGACGCACGCGCATGGCGCGGAAGGCATGAAGCGGGCGATCCGTGCAGGGGTGCAGACCATCGAACACGGCACCTACATGGATGACGAGGCCTTCGCCTTGATGAAACAAAACGGCACATGGCTCGTCCCGACTATTTCTGCCGGGCGTTATGTGGCCGAAAAGGCCAAGATCGCGGACTTTTTCCCGGACATCGTACGCCCTAAGGCAGCCACCATCGGGCCCTTGATTCAGGGCACGTTTGGCCGCGCCTACAAAGCGGGCGTGAAGATTGCCTTTGGCACGGATCAAGGCGTCGCACCGCACGGCGAAAATGCACGTGAGTTTGAATACATGGTGGAGGGTGGCATGCCGCCACTCGAAGCGATTCGTGCCGCAACACTCAGTGCGGCGACTGTGATGGGTATGGCAACTCAGCTGGGCAGCCTTGACGCCGACAAACTTGCCGACATCGTCGCCGTCCCGGGTGATCCATCCAAAGACATCAGCGTCATGAGCAAAATGGCGTTCGTGATGAAGGATGGCACGATCTATAAGGCACCGTAAACCCGAAGTCAGGGCACAAGGAACAACATGGCTTCGTTCACATTGCTGGCAATCATCGCGGCCTACTTCCTGCTGCTACTCGCGCTAGCTTGGGTTACCGGTCGCAACGCGACCAACGATTCGTTTTTTATCGGCAACCGTAAGAGCAACTGGCTGTTGGTGGCGTTCGGCATGGTCGGCACTTCGCTCAGCGGGGTGACCTTTATCAGCGTACCCGGCACGGTGGGGCCGAATGGGTTTGGCTACTTGCAAGTCGTGATCGGCAATTGGATCGGCTTCATGCTGATCGCGCTCGTGTTGTTGCCGCTCTACTATCGCCTCAAGCTGACATCGATCTACGATTACCTCGATCAGCGGTTTGGCGTCACCGCACACAAAACCGGTGCTTCGTTTTTTATCCTGTCGCGCACACTCGGCGCCACCGCCCGCCTTTACTTGGTGGTGAATGTGTTGCAGCTGCTGGTGGCCGACCCGGTGGGCATTCCGTTCTGGCTCACCACTACCATCATCTTGCTGATGATCTGGCTGTACACCTTTCAAGGCGGGGTGAAGACGATTGTCTTTACCGATACGCTACAAACCGCATGTATGTTGGGCGGACTACTAATTTGCGTCTGGTTCCTTAGCGGCGCGCTCAATCTTGAACTGGGAGCGATATGGTCAACACTTTCCGCAGCGGACTACACGCGGGTCTTGAATACTGACCCCAATGCCCCCGGCTTCTGGCTCAAGCAGATTATTGGTGGCGCGTTTATCGCGATTGCCATGACCGGGCTGGATCAGGA
>JACMOJ010000013.1 GCA_014378085.1 Burkholderiales bacterium
AGGAAATTGATTACCGTCGCATGTTTGGCCAAATGGCGAAATGGGTGGCACAGATCGACCGCGCAGATCGCATCCCGGAATTTATCGCGCGCGCTTATCAGGTCGCGACAAGCGGACGCATGGGGCCGGTGGTGCTGGCACTACCGGAGGACATGCTTTCTGCGACCGCTACGGTTGCCGACGCGCGTGCGTGGCAGCGCATCGAAACATCGCCCGGAGAACAAGATTTGGCGCGGCTCTCCAGCCTGTTGTCCAATGCCAAAAGACCATTTGTGATTGCCGGTGGAAGTGGCTGGCACGACGAAGCCTGCGCAGATTTGCAGCACTTTGCCGAGACACAAAAAATTCCTATCGGCTGTGCATTTCGCTTTCAGGATTTATTCGATAACGCGCATCCCAACTACGCTGGTGATGTTGGTATCGGTATCAATCCCAAACTCGCTGCGCGCATTAAAGCGGCTGACTTGGTCATCGCCATCGGCCCGCGGCTGGGTGAAATGACGACGAGTGGCTACACGCTCATCGACCCTGCTGGCGCGACAGAAAGCACGCAAACGCTGGTGCACATCCACGCTGGCGCTGAGGAACTGGGCCGCGTCTATCAAGCCGACCTCATGATCAACGCCACCATGGCCGCGATGGCGAAAGCCCTTGCCGCGCTGCCTCGTGTGACGCAGGCGGGTGTGGAAGAGACCGTGAAGGCGGCCAACGCCGATTACAAATACTGGCAAGCGCAAAAAACCATCCCCGGCGCGGTGCAGATGTGGGACGTGATGCAATATCTCGAAAGCGTTTTGCCCGCTAATGCCATCCTCACCAATGGCGCCGGCAACTACGCTACCTGGGTGCATCGCTTCCATCGCTATCGCGGCTTTCGCACACAACTTGCACCGACCTCTGGCGCGATGGGTTACGGCGTGCCCGCAGCGGTCGCGGCCAAGGCCGTACATCCGGATCGCGTCGTGGTCGCGTTCGCTGGCGACGGCTGTTTCCTGATGACGGGCCAAGAGCTAGCCACGGCGGTGCAATACCAGCTCAATGTGATTTTCATCGTCGTCAACAACAATATGTACGGCACCATCCGCATGCATCAGGAGCGCGAATTCCCTGGCCACGTGTACGGCACTGCGCTGGTCAATCCGGATTTCGCTGCTTACGCGCGCGCGTTTGGTGCGAGTGGGGAAGTGGTGGAAAACACGGCGGAATTTGCACCTGCGTTTGAACGTGCGATGAAGGCGGGGAAACCTGCGCTGATCGAGATTCGTATTGACCCCGAAGCAATATCGCCGACTACGACATTGCAGGCGATTCGGGAGGCGGCACAGAAGGTATAAATTTGTGAAACGCTAGCGCTGGTGAGGTGTTTAGAAGAAAGAAATAAAAGGGTCAGCGACGATTATTTTGCGCCATCATCACCACATGCCACGTCGCCTCTGCATCCAACTCGATAATGTTCCACTCAGAAATAAAAGAATGAATCAAAGGGGGCCACGCTCTTGCGGCACTACTTTAAGCCTGTCATCTCGGCGAAGGCCGGAATTCAAGTTGCTTTGTCGGAACGGGTTTGCAAACTTGGGCGCCGGCCTTCGCGGGGAGACAGTTATCGCGCTGTGAATCTGCGCACCAACGTCGTTTGGCAACAGGCGTAATTTCCTTAATGTAGTGTCATGAGGGCCTGGCTCGATATATTTTTCGTCGACGTTCGACTTAAAAATCCATCCTTGTTCCCTTAGTCCGCAAACTGGGTTAATTGCCGAACAATGATGTGTGAGCAGAATTTTCCACTAAACCCCACTGTGCACGGGCGTTTTCCGGCAAAAGTGCTTGAAATCGCCCGTCCCGCGTGGAGTTTGTTGTTGTTTCACTGGTGGGCATTGCTTGCGTGGCGTTTTCCACGAGCGCTGTTTCGGCTGTTGTTCGCCAGTGCCGCCGGCAAAGACACAGTCTTGGCGGGTGAGCCCGAATTCCAATCGAGCATGATCAAGATTTTGCGTTAATACTTTGTCGGTCACGTTTGGGGCTATACCAGAGTCGTTTTGCCTACGTGCAGGCATGGGCCGCCACACTCGCTGATTTTTCTGTGAACACGTACATTTGGCACGGCATCGAAGACAACTGGTCGCTACCGCAAATGGTGGATGACTTGCCATCGCTCATCCCTGGTTCCACACGCACGAAAGTTGATGGCGCATCGCATTACAGTTGCTAGTATGCGGCGATGCCGGAGATTTGTGCGGCGTTGCGGGCCGCCGACGATTAAGCTGCGCGTGTCAAAGAAATCGTTGTCGCTGACCTTGCGGATTGTCAAACGCGAATCCGAACTCGGGTGTGCTGGGGCCGCGAATCGTCACGAATCGTCGCGCACCCCGCAGCATTTAAAACTCGTATTCGAGCTGCAACCGCAATGTGGAATCAGGCGACGCTTTCCCCGCACCGGCCAGCCAGGCGAGATCATATTTGAGTGCCTCATGGCCGCCTAGCGGCAGTTTTCCAAAAATAGCCGGACCGATGCGGTGTTGTTGATGGTCGCGCGCATCCCAGTGGCGCCATTTGCCGAGCTCGCCGAACGCCTGCACGCCGAATTCAAATTCGCGCATCAGGCGATACTTGGCCTGCGCCTGATATTGCATTTCCGTGACCTGCGGTTCGCTGTTGGTGCCGACGCGCACGCTGCGCTTCAAGAACAGGTTGGCGTTTAGCTGCACGCGATCAAATTCGGTCTGTAGCAGCGGCCCGAAGCGGAATTCGTATCCTTCAGCGCGGTCGCGGGGTATTTCGAGTTCGACGAACAGGCCGAACTCAACGGGATGCTTTCCGGTTTCGGTGAGCTGGAATTTGTTTTCCCATTCGAATGCGTCGTAGCGCGTCCGTTCGCCCGGCGTTTTCTGGTACTTGATGTATGCCTCGGTGAACCACATCGGCGTGACACCGTAGCCCATGCCGATGGTTCCTGCGGAAATGCGGCCCTCGCCTTGGGCGAGACGGCTGGTACCGTACTTGGCCTCGATTTCGCGTTCACCGTATTCGACCGTGGGTGTCTTGATGTAGTCGGCCGGATCGGCCCATGCCAAATGCGATGTCGCGGACAAGCAGAGGGCGGCGGCGCAAGCCAGCGCCGGAAAAAACGTTTTCATCATGGTCTCTTTTGGTTAGCGCCGCATCGCGGCATGGCGGGACTTGACCCACTTCGTCCCGAGGGCGATCGTCACGGCGACGATCACGTAGAACAGCACCTGCATGCCTGCCGGTCGCGCGTCGTAACCGATCAGACCGTGAAGGATTGTGCCGAGCGCGGAATCGTTTGGCAGCACGCCCGATACATCCCACAGCGGTGCCTGCAGCGCGGGTAGCAAGTCGGCCTGCA
>JACMOJ010000014.1 GCA_014378085.1 Burkholderiales bacterium
ACACATTATCACGCACAAAGAAATCAGGCTCGGCGCTAAGCCGTGCGAGCAGCGCTGGGAGTGCCGCGACATTGGCCATCTGCCCGAGCGCCATGACGGCGTGGAGGCGTTTATTCTTGTCGACATCAAGCAGGTCGACGATATGCGCTGCAACTTCGTTTTCGGAATGCACCTGCGTTTGTCTCCCGTGATTAGTGCGTGCCAGCGGATGGCCTTAGACTAATACCTCACGTAACGTGAGGAACAAGAAGATCCGGTAGTTACCAAGCATCACAACCTGCCTCTCTCGTCTAAACAGGCATGTCTATCTTGAAGTTCGTCCGTACGTCACTGCTTTGCATCGCGCCAGTCGCGCTCACCGCATGCGCTGGCATCTCGCGATCTGGCGTCAACGGCACGTCATCCGACAACGGTACTTCTGCACTTCCTATCTACGACACAAAAGCTGCGCGCTTCGTCCCGTTCTCGCGACTTGCAGTGGCCGTGGCGCGCGTCGACATCGTGTTTTTCGGCGAGCAGCACGACGATCCCGCGACACACGCAGCCGAACTCGCGGTGCTCGCGGCACTCGGCGAACGGCGCGAGCGCGTTGTGCTTTCTGTCGAAATGTTCGAGCGTGACGTGCAACTTTTACTCAACCAGCATCTCGACGGTTCGGTGAGCGAAAAAGATCTTATGGCTGGTTCACGTCCGTGGGACCGCTACAACACCGACTACCGACCGCTCGTTGAGTTGTCGCGCATTCGTGGTTGGCCCGTAATTGCGGCCAACGTGCCGCGCGGGATAGGAATTTCAATCGGGGTGGGCCGACCATTCGTCGAGGATACGGCGCGATCGCCGACCTCGCCAGCGCCGCGTGACGGGCGGCGGCGTGTGCCCGCCGTCCCGCTCGGGCACCTTGAGCGTCGGGCGAGCGGCGGTCACCGTGGGGTGGCCGAGGCCGGCGGGGGGCGTACGCATGGGGCGGTCGGGGCGGCGGCGGACGGGCGCTGGGTGCGTGACGCGCCCCGGCTCGCGGGGGCCCGCGTCGATGGGGGGCGCCGTGGCCCGGCGTGCGATTCACGGGCGGCGCGGGCACGGAGGTGCGTGAGGATCTGGTCGATCACCGACGTCTGCGTGATGAAGGCGACGATGCGCATCGCGCCGTGGCAGGTGGGACACGCGAGCGGGTCGACCTCGAAGAGCTGTTGGCGCAGCGCCGCCTACCGGCGGGTGGCCTCGGTCGGCGCGAGTCGTGGCGCAGGGACGATGGCGGGTGGCCCGTCCGCCGTTGCCAGCGCCGCCTTTCCCCGCGTGCCCCGCGGGCGGTTCGCATATTTGGCCGCTGCGATTGCCTCGTGGTTAGCGAAGCCCGCTTCTGCAACCACTGAGCTTGTCATCACCGCCACCGCAGGCTGTTGTGCTTTGGACGCCTGCACCACAAACCACTTGAGCACGTGAAATGCCGAGGTCGCGTTGGTCGCCATTTGCTCATGCCAGTCTTTTTCAGCTGTCAAATGCAACGGACGTACCACGGTCGATCCAACGCAGTGTGCCAAGCCTTCAATCACTCCAACTTTTGCGGCTTTGACCTGCAACAACGCGACACCATCTGCAGTGGTAAGGTCGGCAACAAAGTATGCTGTGAACGTCGTCCATTGCGGCATTAAGAGTCTCGCGCTTAGCGAGATCGCGGCCGCATAACAATAGGGAATCGCCACGCGCATGAAGAACTTGGGAGAGCGCTGCGCCGATGGCACCAGAGGCGCCGGTGATAACAATATTCATTGGGGAAATTTCTCTTTGCTGGCAAGATGCCAGAAAGATGAAAACGAGCGTTGGAGTTTTTCGGGGTCGATGAAGGCCCGCGGTGCGGCGATTAACGTTGCGCCGAGCGCAACGCGCGCTTCAATGAAGTCGATGTAGTACGGGTTCAGTGTGTCAGATACGCTGATGGTTCCCGATGTCGCGCTCGATGCGTCAGCGACAATCCACACTGACTCGCAGCACTCACGCATGGCCTTCAGGACAAAGCGCCAGCGTAGCTCGCTCCAAGGGAAGGCGAGGTGAAACGCAGGCAAGATGAATCCGATCGCCGGCGTTTGAGCGGGCCGGCGCAGCGACCATGAATGCAACAACGCCCCGGCGAAGTCCGCGGGTAATGAATCCAACACAGTGAGGCCGAGTTCACGCGCAAGCTCGGCAATTTGTGACACGGTCACTAAGGCAGGCGGCACCACCGGCAAAAGTTGCGCACGCTTCTCCGGCGCTTCGCAGACGGCTGGCTGATGCCGCATCATACCATCGAGTTCTTCATATGTCCTATCGATTGCCGTGCCTGCATTGTTAACGCCCGGCGCGAATCTCGCCACATTCTCGGCGTTGAACACATAGGGTTTACTAGTCCAAGTCCCGGCTACCCACTGCCACGACAGCGTATTCGATGCCAAGTCACCATCCAGCAAATGGCCGTACATCCAGCGCGCGCCAACCCGCCAGTCCACTTTTCGGATGTGCACCACGTAACTCGCGATCCACATGCGCGCGTGGTTATGAACGTAGCCTGATAAGTAGAGCACACGGATTTGTGCATCGATGATCGCAACACCGGTCGTTGCATTGCTGATGTCTTCCGGCATTTCTTCCGCGTACCCAACAACACCTTCAGCGGGCGACGGACACTGATTGCGCCAGATGTCATCGCGTTTCTTCCGCCACACGTGATGAAAATACTCGCGCCACCCTAACTCAAAACTGAATTTATCCTGCCAGCCGATGTTGGTACGGCGAGCCAAGCGTGAAATCACCTCAGGAACATCGGTCACACCGTGCGTCACGTACGGCGACAGTCGCGATACGCGGCCATTCAATGCGTTACGCGAACGTTCGTATTGCGCAACATTGATCGCGTCGATTTTCGCGAGCGCCGACTCGCGGGCACTCGCCTCCGGCAACGCCGCCAGTGTGCCTTGCAAGCTGCCGTTCACTACAACGTGTCCAGATTCGACAGCGTGGAGGCAGCCTGTATGCGTAACGCTTTGCGGTCGTCAAGCGACATCTTGGTAATGTTCTTCGCCATTAGCGAGGTGCGCGGATTACGAGCCAGCATCTCTTCGTGTTTGTCCAAGAAGAACCAATACAACGTGGTAACCGGGCACGCAGTAGGGCCCGTTTTTACATCAGGTTTATAGCGGCAGCCCGTGCAATAGTTCGACATGCGTTTGATGTACTGCCCACTCGCTATATAGGGTTTAGACGCAAATCGTCCGCCGTCGGCATATGTGGCCATGCCCGCCACATTGGGCAACTCAACCCACTCAACCGCGTCAATGTAGACCGCGAGGTACCAATCCTCGATCTCCTTCGGTTTCACTTCCGCCATCAAGCCAAAAATCCCCGTCACCATCAGGCGTTGAATATGATGCGCATACCCATACTTCAGCGTTTGGCCGACGGTGTCACGCATGCAATTCATGTGTGTATCGCCCGTCCAGTACCACGCCGGCAGCTTGCGATCGTGATTAAAATGATTTGCCTCGCGCATCCCCGGCATATCCAGCCAGTACATGCCACGAATGAATTCCCGCCAACCCAGCACCTGCCTCACAAATCCTTCGACGGCCTCAATCGGCGCGCGCCCGTCTTCAAAAGCCGCCATTGCGGCTGCGATGACCTCGCGCGGGTCGAGCAGTTTCACATTCAGCGCGGCTGAAATATGCGAGTGATACAAAAACGGCTCATTGGTCCACATCGCATCCTGGTACTGACCAAACGTTGCTAATCGTTTATTGACAAATCCCCGTAAAGCGCGAAGCGCATCGGCTCGCGTGACGGGCCACGCAAATTCTTCGATTGAACCCGGGTGATCAGGAAAATGTTGTTGAACGTCGGCTATGACACGTGAGGTGATTTCATCTGGCAGCACACGCAACGTCGGTGGGACACCGCTTGGGCCACCCTTTGGAAATGTGCCGCGATTTTCTGCGTCGAAGTTCCAGCGGCCTTGTAGCGGTTCGTCCCCGTCCATCATGATGCCGAACCGCTTGCGCATCATCCGATAGAAGTACTCCATGCGAAGCTGCTTATAACCTTTCGCCCACTCCGAAAACTCGGCGCGCGAACACATGAAGTGGTGGTCTTCGCGTATTACCAGCGCTATTTTTTTCGACTTGGCAAAGGCGAGAAGTTGTTGCTCAATCCGCCAGTCGCCCGGCTCAACCATGACGACTTTTTCTGGCTTGTACTGCGTGATCGCGTCCGCCAGTACTTCCACCAGCGACGCTGATTTCACTTTCGCGGTTTTATCAATCTCACGATAGTCAACCTTGAGCTTCCGCGCGCGTAACGATTCCGCGAAGTGGCGCATCGCAGAAAAGAAGAAGGCGGTGCGGGTCTTGGCCGACCAGACGTGCGTGGATTCCTCGCGCACTTCTGCCATCAACACAACATCGCGATCCGGGGCGATGTCGGCTAACGCAGCCGAATCAAGATTGAGCTGGTCCCCGAGGACGAAAACCAAGTGGCGACATTTCTTCATTTCGACTTAAGACCTCAATTTGGAAGCGTTGGCTGAACCACCCTGACGACGGCAACGCTCAGAACAGTACTTCACGTTTTCCCAGTTTTTCTCCCACGATTTGCGCCAGGTCATAGGCTTGCCACAGGCAACACAGAGCTTGCTGGGGAGCGATGCCTTGTTGCCTTTGAATTGCGATTTCATATGAGTTTTCCTGCGCCGACGGCGGCGCGCGAGAGGCGATCGTTTACAGCATCCCACTCCGCATCGCTCGGCGGTAGCGGCGCTATCCAGTTGAGGCGACCTCTGTGCTCTGCACGCACACCGGCCACAGTGCGCGCGGCGCTGAGGCGAGTGGGAATCGATGAGATCATCTGCTAATTAGACACGACAATAAGCGAGCGAAGGAACTGGGGAGTGGACCGCCAGCTATGACGACTTCCCTGGAGACTAGCTGCGGTCCTTCTTCAGCGCACCCGCACCCACGAGGATCAAGCCGATCAACGTGAAGCCGAGTACAAGGACCACGGAGTTGACGAGCACTCGGCCGTACCCGAGCGCGCCCACATCAATGAAGTGGTAGGGGTAGTTCCCGAGGAGTGCGGCGCGCACCAGCACGTAGAGGAGGTACCCAACGGGATAGGCCCACCAACCCGGGATGTCGGTACGGCGCACTGCTCCCTCAGGCACAGCGAACCACCAGTAGATCAGGAAGAGTACAGGCATCACGTCGTGGAGTGCCTCATCGGCGACGAGCTGCCAGCCTTGCGGGTTCCAGACCTGCCGGAGCAAGAGAGAGTACACGGCGCCTACCATCGCGATTGAGGCGGCGACGGCTGTGATCACGCCTGGGCGCGAGAAGAATCGGCCGAGTGAAGCGTTGGGCAGGAGGAGGGGGGCGGAAAGTGTCAGGGCGGCGAGGATGTTCGTCAGGATCGTGAAATAGCCGAAGTAATTGATGATGCCGACGCTCACCCCTCGGCCGTCAGCGACGGTCACGCGGAGCATCAAGTACAGCTGCAGGATGAGGGTGCCCCATCCGATCAAGGCCACGGTTGCGGCAAACGCGCGCAGATTCGACTGCCGGGGCTTGTCTTTGGGTCGATCCAGATTCGTTGCCATGTGATTTCCGTGAATGGTCTATCGGGATGCCCCACGGGCGGTTCGCATACCAGCCATAGTACCGTGTCGTGACATGCCCCTTATCCGGAATGTGCACGAGCACCCGGGCCAGGAACTCGAGCGGGTCGGCGGTCTCGGTCCCCGCCGTTGGCCCCTCCGACTTGTCGGAGCGATACGTCACCGCCTTCGCGGTCCGGTCATACGTCAGCCGCTCCAGCGCGACGGGATGCCGCGCGCAGTACCGGGCGAGCCGGGTCGCGAACGCGCGATCGTCCTCGGGGACCCATACCGCCGTATGCACGTGGAAGCCGGAGTGCGGCCAAGTGAGCATGCCGGCGGCTTGGTCCT
>JACMOJ010000152.1 GCA_014378085.1 Burkholderiales bacterium
ACACGCGTAACTGTCGACACAATCTACGCTAATAACCTCATCTTCGCGCGGCTGATGGCAGCACGAACTTGTTCAGGCGCTGTGCCGCCAATGTGGTTACGCAGCGCGGCGGAACCCTCTGGCGTGAGCACCGCATAAACATCGTCACTAATAAGTGGCGAGAATACGCGCAACTCATCTAGCGAGAGTTGCTCCAACCCGCGTTGTGACTGTGCGGCGACGCGCACAGCGGTTGCGACTGCCTCATGCGCGTCGCGGAACGCAACGCCCTTTTTGACCAGATAGTCAGCCAAGTCGGTCGCGGTGGCAAAACCCTTCATCACCGCCACACGCATATTGTCAGGCCGCACGATGATGTTCGCCGCCAAGTCCGCCATGATGGTCAGCGAATCACGCACGGTGTCTACCGTATCGAATAGCGGCTCTTTATCTTCCTGATTGTCTTTGTTGTAGGCGAGTGGTTGGCCCTTCATCAGCGTCAATAGTGCCACCAGATGCCCATTCACCCGGCCGGTTTTGCCACGAACCAACTCCGGCACGTCGGGGTTTTTCTTCTGCGGCATGATCGATGAGGAATAACAAAAACGGTCCGGCAAATCGATGAACGCCACGCTTTGGCTCATCCAGATAATCAGTTCCTCCGAAAAGCGTGACAAGTGCGTCATGATCAACGCCGCCGCACTCACAAACTCGATGGCAAAGTCGCGATCACTCACCGCATCCAGCGAGTTTTCACAAACACCGTCAAAACCAAGTGTTTGCGCAACATGGTGACGGTCAATCGGATAACTGGTGCCCGCGAGAGCAGCGGCACCGAGCGGGAGATAATTTACGCGCTTGCGGCAATCGACGAGTCGCGCCTCATCACGCGCGAGCATTTCTACGTATGCCATCAGGTGGTGGCCAAAGGTGACCGGTTGTGCAACCTGCAAATGGGTGAAACCCGGCATGATGGTGTCAGTATGTTTTTCGGCCATTCCCAACAGCGCGAGTTGCAGCGTCCGCAGGCGCTCAATGATCATGTCAATTTCATCGCGCAACCACAGCCGGATATCGGTTGCCACTTGGTCATTACGCGATCGGCCGGTGTGCAGTCGTTTACCAGCGTCACCAATCAATGCAATCAGGCGCACCTCAATATTCATATGAACGTCTTCGCGCGCCACATCCCAGTCAAACGTGCCCGCTTCAATTTCGTGGGTAATCAATTGCAAACCGCGAGTGATATCGGCGAGGTCAGTGGGAGAAATAACCCCTACGTTGGCCAACATCGCCGCATGCGCGAGTGAGCCTTGAATGTCTGCATGCGCCAAACGTTTGTCGAAGGTCACAGAAGCGGTGAACCGCTTGACTAATTCGGTCACCGGCTCAGAAAAGCGACCAGACCATGCTTTGCCAGCGGGAGCGCTACTTTCGTCAGATGTTGCCGGGGGTTTCTGGGTAGACATGGTTTTCTTATTCAGCTGAAAACAGAAAAATCGCATTCAAAATGAGGCGAAAATAGGCCGATGAGTATAAACGACCCCTCTACGCTAGGTGACATAAGCGCCGGTGCCGCTAATTCGGAACTCGGCTACCGGCGGCGACTTCCCGATTTTTGCAATCTCGGCATCATGCTCCGAATGGTTGTGCTGGTAAATGTCATGGTGATGGGTGCGGCGCTGAGCCGAGCAGACTTGCTCAGTGGCATGTCCGGGTTCTTGCGACAGTTTTTGATGATCTCCATCGTGGCACAGCCTGCGATCATTTTTTCGTTAGTCGCAAGCTGCGGGTTAAAGCCATTTTTTGCCAAACTAGCCTATTGGCGGGGTGTTTCAGCAATTTTTGTTCTGGAAGCGACTATTGGCGTGCTGTTTTGGTTTTTGCATCGCAGCATGGCGTTGGTGCTGCCGATCGGCGAGAGTTTGTTGGTCGTGCAGTTTTGTCTGTTCTTTTTAATCGCCACCGCCGTAGTCCTGTTTTATTTTGATCTTCGCGCGAGATCACTCGCGCCGGCGTACACGGAAGCGCGGCTACAGGCGCTACAAGCGCGTATTCGCCCGCACTTTTTGTTTAATTCCATCAACGCCGTGTTGTCACTGATTCGTGATGAGCCGCGCCGCGCCGAACGCATGCTCGAAGACATGGCGGAGTTGTTTCGTGTCTTGATGGCGGATAACCGCCAGCTGCGCCCGTTGGAAGATGAAGTTGCACTGTGTCGCCGGTATCTCGAAATTGAGCAGATCCGGCTCGGCAATCGGCTCAAAATTGATTGGCAAATCGACAACATGCCGGGTGCCACACTCGTGCCGCCGCTGATCTTGCAGCCGCTCATCGAAAACGCGGTGTATCACGGCATCGAGCCTCAACAAGGCGACGGTGTGCTGCGGATTTCGATTGGTACATCGGCCGCGTCATCAAAGCAGTTAGTTATTACACTGACCAATCCGTTTCATACAGAATCTACCCACGTCTCGGGCAATAGAATGGCCATCGCCAATATCCGCGAGCGATTGCAATTACACTTTGACGCTGAAGCGGGCTTGAGAGCGGAAGTTGTGAACAATCAATATGTGGTGAAAATCAATATGCCGATCACTTTTAGCAACGCCGACGGGCAAACCGCGGATGAACAATGAATAGCGCCCGCATTTTAATTGTGGATGACGAGGCACCGGCGCGAAAACGGCTGTCGAATTTGCTCGACGATTGCCGCGATCAATTCCCACTGACAATCGTGGATGAGGCCGAAAACGGGCTAGCCGCCGTGGAGGCGGTCAACAAGGGTAATGTCGATATCGTGCTGTGTGATATCCGCATGCCGCTGATGGATGGTATCGAGTTCGCGCGCCATTTATCGCAGCTTGAAACGCCGCCAAAACTCATTTTCACCACCGCATTTGACCAATACGCCGTTCAGGCATTTGAGTTAAACGCGGTGGACTATCTACTGAAGCCGATACGCCAAGAACGGCTACTTGCGGCATTACAAAAAGCGCGGCCCGTCTTGCCACCAGCAGCAGCGGCCATTGCAGATGCTACGCAACACAAGCGCCGCCATCTTTCGATTCACGAACGCGGCCGTGTGGTGTTGGTACCAGTTGAGGACATCTTGTTTTTCAAAGCTGAACTCAAATACCTCACGGTAAAGACCGCACAAAAAGAGTACCTACTAGAAGAGTCGCTCACCAAAATTGAAGAAGAGTTCGAGGGTATGTTTACGCGCATTCACCGCAATGCTATCGTCGCCACGAAAATGATTACTGGCTTTGAGCGCGTTGCTGTTGGTACTGCCAGTGCCGCAGACGCCGATGACCTAACGGAAACAGCAGACGCAGCCGGCGGCGGTGGATTGCGTTGGGTATGTGTCATCAAGGGGGTAGACGAAAAGCTGCCGGTCAGTCGCCGGCAGCAACACATCATTCGCGAGTTCTAGATGCAAGCAGGCGTTATCTCAAACCTGCTGCTACCGTTGTCGCTCGGCATCATCATGTTCGGCTAGGGGTTGTCACTTACCGTTGCGGATTTCACCCGCGTGGTGCGGTTCCCGAAAGCGGTGCTGATCGGCCTGACGATTCAGATGGTCATCCTCACCACCGTCGCCTTTGTGATCGCAATGGTGTTTAAGTTGCCGCCCGAGCTTGCCGTTGGCTTGTTGCTACTCGCCGCAGCACCGGGCGGCGCCACTGCCAACATCTACTCCCATCTCGCACATGGCGATGTGGCGCTGAACATCACACTCACCGCCATCAACAGCGTGTTGTCGTTGTTGACGCTACCGCTCATCATCAGTTTCGCTTTGCAGTACTTCATGGCAAGTGACCAGTATGTGCCGCCGCCGTTTCAGAAGATTATTGAGGTGGGCACGATCATCTTGTTACCGGTGGTGATCGGCATGGCAATTCGCAATTGGGCGCCAGCGTTTGCGGCCAAGATGGAAAAACCCATCAAACTCTTTTCTGTCGTGTTGCTCGCGCTGTTGGTGGCGGTCTCGGTTTGGCAAAGTTGGGACATCCTCGTGAAGTACTTTGTGGTGGTTGGCCTGGCGTGTTTGGCCTTTAATGTTGTATCGATGGCGGTGGGGTATGCCCTGCCCTTGGCGGTCAAGCTGCCGCAGAAACAAGCGATCGCGATTGCGATGGAGATCGGTATTCACAACGGCACGTTGGCGATCTTCATCGCGCTGAACGTGCTGAACAACACGGCGATGAGTGTGCCCGCCGCGATTTACTCTCTCATCATGTTTGTGACTGCCGGTGTATTTGCATGGTGGCTGAATCGTCGGTAGGCGTTTATGCATACCAACTGAAAGTATGTTGAATGGCAAAAAGTGAAAGCAACAAGGCTGTAGCCAATTTGATGGAATGGATGAGGCGCGAGCAGAAGTGGGGTACACGGTTCGAAGCCATCCATGAAGTGCACACCGCATCAACCCGAGCGGTCAGCGGCCTGCCAATTGAGGGGCTCTTGAATGTTCTTGGTGATGAAGGTGCCGGGGTGTTGTTTGGCTGTGTTTTTGAGGATTTGGCCGCGCGGCGATTCAACGATTTCGAAGGCCCGCCGCACAACATTGTCGATGATTACCTCAAACGCCGAGGCTGGCGGGACTCCGTACCCAGTCGGCGCTACATGGCGGTGCTGCGCGACGTGCGTATGAGTGTGTTCGAAGTGAGCGCCGTTATGCCTGGCAAATGGGTGGAGGTGCGTGATCTGGTGCGCGGTGGCGAGCCGGTGCATGTATCCGAGCATCTCGGCAGCAAATCGCTGGTACGCTGGGATCGACTCGGTGCGCGCGTGGCAGAATATCAAAGCCAGAAAATCTTTACCGGTGTGATGTTGCCACTGTCAAACGAACAATCTGGGACACTGTTGCAACAGATCGAAGCAAAAATTTCCGAGTCGCTCGCCGACAAGGGTTTGCAAGGGGCAAATGTAAACGAGCCCGAAACCCGTGCCGCAATTGACGATGCGTTAGCGACGCTGCCGCCCACATTCACCGCCTGTTGGCTGTCCCGATATATCGCAGTTCATGAAGCACCGGAAATGGTCAATTTTGAAGGCGATCTGCTGGTATTTGCCGAGACACGTTTTGCGGTGCGCAAAGGATCTGCGGCACAGGTGGTTGCACGTCTCGATGTCTTGCCAGATTGGCGACGGGTGGACGATGCGCCGCCCGTCTGGGATTGGTTGGGCACACCCGATCTGCCGCGCGAGCCGCAAAATTCCGCGGCAAAAGGATTTAGCCTTCAAACCGTTGATCCTGACACCGGCCAACAAGTGTTGGCGATGTTGCGGCTAGAGAAAGGCACACTGCAATTAAGCACAAATTCTACGGCAAGGATGAAGCGGGCCACCGAGCTGCTTGAGGGCGCGCTTGGCGAGGAAATCAGCGCCGGGCTGACCAGCCTGACCCCGGCACGCGGCGCACTCAGGCAAGCCAGTGAAAGGCAGCCAAACAACGCAACTGACACAGCCAAAATTCCGCTGGAGGTAGTCACTGACACGATGCGCCAATTTTTTGATCGCCACTACCGGGATTGGCTGGACAGCGCGCTGCCTGCTCTTGACGGACGCAGCCCCAGACAGGCGGTGGCGACCGAAAGTGGACAGGATGAAGTCGTAGCGTTGCTCAAAACGGTTGAGAACATGGAGGCGCGGCAAAGCCAAAAAACCGGCCAGCCGCCCTATAACTTTGGCTGGCTCTGGCAAGAGCTGGGACTCGCCGCGCGTCGCCGATGAACTCATGTCAAACCTGAGAATACGCGGGCTGGATGGTTGGTCGCTGGTGCGACTTAACCGCTAGGCCACCAACGATGGATGTAGTCTCTCGTGGCGCGTCGAGCGCATAGTCGCGGGCTGATGCAGCGTGTCGTCGCAACGTTTGCAAATTAAAGTGCCAACGCCCGAACCTCCCAACCCTCCGGCAAATCATCGGCATGCAAGATATCTACCCGCATCGGCAAATTACTTTCGCTGAACGCGTCACGTACAAACTTATCCGCGGGCCGCAGCTTCGCTTCGTCAAGCGCCTCGGCGAGCGTCGCGATAGCCAAACCTAACCAGCGAAAATCCAGCATGTATTCTCCGGGGGCGATTGGCATTGCAATTCATAAATGGGCGCCGTGGTCGGCCTGGCGTGTTTGGCGTTTAATCTTGTATCGATGGCGGTGGGGTATGCCCTGCCCTTGGCGGTCAAGCTGCCGCAGAAACAAG
>JACMOJ010000153.1 GCA_014378085.1 Burkholderiales bacterium
CCAGACGTGATACCTGCGTCCACGCGCCACCATGCTTCTGTGCTGTCGTATTGCCGCTGGCAGGATTTGGCACGGCCACACGAGCCTGACGAATGCTTGCAGTGGTCCATGCGCCGATGACGTCGTCACTACCGCTCGTTAGACAGGTAGTGGGCACTTCAAGCGCAAGCGCGGTGACGTTCTTGTCTTTAAGCGAATCTGGGTAGGCATTGTTTGCCCCGAGTGGATTCATGTTGAGCAGATCAAAAATCCTGCCCACGGCGATCACAAATGGATCTTTGCGCTGGCCGACGAACATCTTGCCAGCGGTCGCGCAACCGGGAATATTGATGTTGTACAAATATTGATTTGCGTAGGCCGCGTAACCAGCGTCACTACCAAATGTTTTATTGCCGATATTGTCCAGCGGTTTGATGAATGTGCTGCTCCCGCCCGCTGCATTGGTAATTGCACCAACGGTGCCCGAGCGGCGATCGCCCCTGACAATGTTTACGGTATAGGTTTCAGAGACGTTGATCTTCGATGAATCCCCCGCGGCGACCGTACCAGCTTGTACCAACGGAATGGCGACAGACTTGCCACCGACGGTAAGCGCGGCATTGTTCAACGTATTTTTGAAACGAAATTGAAAAGTAATTTTTTCTTTAGCATCACCGACGTTATCCACGTGTATTTCGTAGAGTGCGTCCGGGTCAAGCGAGAAAAAGTTTGGTCCGCCAGGCGGGTCTTGCAGTGGCAGGTAGTTGGCAAGCATGGTGACAAAACCGCTGCGGCCGGGTTCATAGCTGCGGAACATATAAAAATCGGTCCCGTCAACTTTGGGCATGGAAGTGATGAGCGGCGCTTCTCGATGGCTTGATGCGAAAACGCCTGAACTCGATATACACAATGTTGCCGCTGCGAGCGAGGCCGCAACTATGCTGACTGTCTTTCGGACCTTCGGGAACGCGTGCTGCGGAACTACGTAATGCTGATTAATGGACATTTTTAACTCCTGTTGGTAATTGAACGATTAGCGAAAAGCAAATTTTCGAATACCCTCCCGGGGAACTATTTCTCCGTCGTTGCAATGTGGAGGGGGGCGCTAACAACAAGGGCATTGAAAATTTGTTTCGGTCTGTTGAGTTGACCTGTAACGCCGTTGTCCCGAGAAATTAATAATATTTCGCACCGAGTGGTCGTTCAGTGCGGTCTTTAACGGAACTTAAAGTTGTTTTTTGGTTACATCATTACTGCAATCGGTGGTGCGAGATACCGGTGCCGGTGCAGCGGCAGGTCGAGCTGTTTTTATCCTGAACGGCGGACGCAAAGTTTGCGTTTCTGTCAGATCCCCGAGCTGCGGTTGCGGCTTAGACGAAAAATATGCATGCAAATTTGGTGACAGGCCTCAGATTGATTCTCCTGCTGTCGTTCTTAGGCGTCCGAGCAGTCGGGACCACCTACGCGGCCGCCTATATCCCGCAGGATGGACGTCAGGTGCTGGAAAGGCTACCGGCTAAAAATGACCCGGCACAAAAGCAGCTGCGCGAATTGCGCGCTCAGCTGCAAAGCGAACCCAACAATCTATCCATTGCGGTCGATCTGTCGAAACGTTACATCACCATGTCGCGAACAGAAGCCGATCCGCGCTATCTCGGCTATGCGCAAGCCGCTTTGAAGCAGTGGTGGGCGCAACCAAACCCGCCGCCCGAATTAAGGCTGGTGCGCGCGACGATCTTGCAAAGCACCCACCGGTTTTCCGAAGCTTTGGCTGATCTAGATGCGGTTCTGAAATTGAACGACCGCAACGCTCAGGCATGGCTAACGCGCGCCACCATTCTGCAAGTTCAGGGCGAATATCAGAAGGCCACGCAGAGCTGCGAGCGGCTCTATCGAATGACATCCGATTTGATCGTGACTACCTGCTTGGCAAACGTCGCCAACCTCAACGGCGACGCACGGCGCAGCTATCAGTCGCTTCAAGCTGCCTTGACCAGCGACCAAGACGCGCCGCTGCTGATACAAGTCTGGGTGTTGACGCTGCTCGGTGAAATGGCAGATCGGCAGGGTTTATCTGCTGAGACAGAGTCCTACTTTCGTCGCGCGTTTGCAATTGATCGCACCGACAGCTATCTGCTAGGGGCATGGTCGGATCATTTACTTGACCTGGGAAAATACGACGACGTAATTGCGTTGCTTAAGACCCATACCAAAGTCGACGGCTTGTTACTGCGCTATGCTATCGCTCTCGACCGTCGACAGTCCGCTAACGCGCCCGAGATGATTAAGCTGCTTCGAGATCGGTTTGCCGCGGCAATGCTGAGAGGGGACACGGTCCATCAGCGTGAGCAGTCAAGGTTTGAATTGCAGTTGATGCGCAATCCGCAGCGTGCGCTGCAGTTGGCGCAGCTGAATTGGCAGATCCAACGTGAACCAGCAGATGCGCAGGTGCTATTGGAGGCCGCTGCGGCAGCGCGTGACCCTGCTGCAGCACGACCGGTACTTGATTGGATGAAGAGCACCAAGCTAGAAGATGCGGTGCTCGCACCCCTCAAGAATCAGCTGGGCGGCAACACGTAATGAAAGGCGTCTTAAGCGCGCTGTGTCTAGTGGCCGCCTGCTGGGGCAACGCCGCCGATGCCCACAAAGCGAGCGACAGTTATTTGTCCCTGAAGGTGCAAGAAACCGTCATCGACGGTCGATGGGATATTGCGTTGCGTGACTTGGATTTTGCGATTGGCCTCGATGCTGATGGCAATGGCGAATTGACCTGGGACGAGGTACGGATTAAGCATGACGAAATTAGCGCTTACGCAATGTCTCGCTTGCGCTTGTCTGGAAATGGTGGGGCCTGCGCGCTCACTGTTGGTGAGCACCTCATCGATGCACACACCGACGGCGCTTATGCGGTGTTGCGTTTTCGCGCTATTTGCTCGGGACCGGTTGAGCAACTAACCGTGGAATACCGATTGCTGTTTGATCTTGATTCTCAGCATCGTGGATTGTTCAAGCTCGAGCGCGAGACGATCACGTCTTCGGCGATTTTTGGTCCAGAGAACAGCGTCCAATCTTTTAGTGCGGCGCGGCCTGAGCAATTCGGCCGGTGGCTGGACTTCATCCGATCGGGCATATGGCATATCTGGATTGGCTTCGACCATATTTTGTTCCTGCTGTCATTATTAATTCCTGCGGTGTTGGTTCGCTCAGGCCGCAAATGGGTTCCGGCCACGGGGTTTAAAGTTGCGCTGGTGGATGTCCTGAAAATCGTGACTGCATTCACGCTTGCACACTCGATCACGTTCACGCTCGCGGCCCTGCAAGTCGTGTCGCTGCCCTCCCGCTGGGTGGAGTCGGCCATTGCGGCGTCGGTTGTCCTTGCGGCATTGAACAATGTAATGCCCGTCCCCATTCGCCGCCGCTGGGTTGCGGCGCTTGTCTTCGGACTCATCCACGGCTTCGGATTCGCCAGCGTGCTTTCCGACTTGGGGCTTCAAGATGGGGCGCTCGTTATCGGCATGATTGGCTTTAACGTTGGCGTAGAGCTGGGTCAGCTCGCCATTGTCGCCATATTCCTTCCCGTCGCGTTCGCGCTACGCGGCAGCTGGTTTTATCGGCGCGGCGTAATGATCGGCGGCTCTGGATTGATCGCAGTCATTGCATCGCTGTGGTTCGCAGAACGTGCGTTTAACCTCAGCCCAATTCTTCGCTAGTCAAATGCGTTGGGCCAAGTCGGTTCTTAACGGGCCACCTTATAAGATTCCGTATCTTGGCGTTTGGTCGGTCGCGGTGGCAGATGCCACGTCGTTAACTGATTTCGGTGCTCAAAGCGACGCAGTGTATTTACGCCTACGATTGTCCAAAAATAGCCCCCGCCAGTCGTACACCTGGCGAGGGATTTTTTTCAGCTTAAAGGCGTTTAAGGTATTTCGGCGGCACCTCTGCGTGCGCCTGCTGAATTGCGGACTACTTAAACGAATAAGTCAGCGAAGCGTAGTACGAACGGCCGCGCGGGTCGCCATAGCTTGAATCCCATGTGGTCTGGAAGTAGCGCGCTTGGTTGGTGAACGGTGGCGCGGTGTTCAGTACGTTAAGCACACCACCACGCAGACGCAAGTTTTGGGAGAACCGGTAACTACCGCTCACATCCCACAAAGAGTAGGCATCCACGTCACGATCGTTCCACTCTGGTGCCGCCAGACCAGGGACGTTTTGGTCGCGGTAGCTCGACAGATAGGTGTTGGTCAACGTCAGGCCGATCGGACCGCGGTCCCAATCGAGGTTCAGCTTATGACGCCAGCGCTGCACGGCCTTATCGTCGCGAAAGCGGCCCAGACCATCCACCAGCGGCGAGCGCGGATCAGTCGCGAACTGGTATTCGGTGACAACCGTGCCGATCAGGCTAGCGCCGAGACGACCGTATGCCCCCCTATCGCCGCGCCAACGCAATGCCACGTCGAAGCCGGAAGTGTTGAGCTTGCCGCGGTTTTCCTTCTTCACCGTGATGACGTTGACAAAGCCACCAGAATCGCGGCTCACGATGGCCGGGTTGTTGTAATAAATTGGATTGCTGAAAATAGTCTCTTCACCGATTTCAGAAATGATGTCGGTCTTGCGAATCGACCAGTAGTCCACGCTGCCGTTCCAGTTGCGCGAAGGCTCGTAAACCACACCCAAGCTGAACTGTTTGGATTTCTCCGGTTGCAGGTCCGGGTTAGAGAAACGGTCGATGTTTAACTGGCCCACATCGCCTGACACCGGGTCCCGCACGAAGCTGGCGGTGATGCCGGCGCGCAACGGGCGGAACAGTTCCGAGATCGACGGCGCGCGGAAACCCGTGCCGTACGAGGCGCGTAGCATTGTTGCATTGTCGGGACGGAAGCTAATGCCGAGCTTCGGGTTGGTGGTGGTCAGTTTCTGTGTGGTGCGGTTGAGCTTCGCGTCGTACACACCGTCGTAGCGATCCTGACGGACTGCCAACTGGACTTCCCACTGCTTAGTGAACGGGGCCACGATTTCGGCGTAGGCACCCTTTACATTGCGGGTGTTGGCGGTGTCGGCCAGTAGCGCGGGTGCCGAGCTCAGTGTCGAACGGTCGCCCACAATGTCGTTGTCCTTCAGTGCTTGGGTGGAGCGAAATTCAGTTTCCTCGCGGCGCGCCTCGGCACCCAGTGCCAGCACCACCTCGCCGCCGTCCAGCCGGGTCAATGTGCGAGACATCTTGCCGTCGATGATGGTCGTCGTACCTTTGGACATTCGTGCCGCACCGCTGATTTGGATTGAGTCCATGAACGCTCTGCCCGCCGCTGTCGGCAGCACGAACGGGTTATAGGCACCACTGGCGATACCTGCGCGCATGCGGGTGTTCGAAACCCAGCCGGTGAGATTCTCGTCGGTGGCTTCGTTCACGCTGCGGTTGATGGCCGTGTTGTAGTCCCAATCACTAAATGTGCCGACGGCGCCCAGCACCAGACGATTGGCTTCACTCTCGACGCGGCTGGTGCGCAGGCCGGCGTCCACGAGGCGGAAGCGGAAGGCGACCGGTGTGGTGATGCCAGTAACTGCCTGCAACGATGCCGGTAGCGTGATGCCCGCGCTGGTAGCGATGTTGCCAGACGTGGCCGGTGACGCGGCGTAGTCGGTTTGGGTCTTGCTCAACAGCAGCTCGGCAAACAACTGGTGGTTGTTGCTCAATTGGAACGTGGCGCGTCCGATGAAATTGGCCTTTTCCGACTCTGGATAGATCTCGGTGTTGCCCATGTAGTTGTAGCTGCAACCTTCACGGCCGCCAAGCCCTGAAGGGACAACCGAATTTGGGTTTTCACCGCCGGTACACGATGGTTTTGCGAAGTTTACGCGGCGTGCCGTGGTGCTCACCCCGCCTGGGTTCCAGGTTCCATCAGCGTTGGTGCCGCGCAACGCGGTGGTCGGGTTGGCGCGCACAAAGTTGTTTAGCGTAATGAGCTGGGCCGCCGTGAGATCGACGTTGGCCGGGAACGAGTTGCTCGACAGCTGCGGCCCGAGACGGCCTGGCAAATCGTATTCACGGATAAACGCACGCTGATTGGAGCGCAACGAATTGAGCTTCTGCAGATCCAACGCACCAAACACGTTAAACCCATCTTTGTTCAGCTCACCATACCCGGCTGAGGCACTCACGGTGGTCTTGCCCGCGCCA
>JACMOJ010000154.1 GCA_014378085.1 Burkholderiales bacterium
ATCCGCGCTATATCGGCAGCTCGCTCGAAGCGATCCGATTGGCAGTACCCGGTTTAGAGCGCTGGCTACGTCATGTCTTCAACGTGATGGGTGGCTTCATGATCGCCACCGGCGTGATGACAACGCTCGCGGCGTGTCGCTTGCCCGCACGCCGCGAGCTCACAATGTTTACTGCCCTGCTAGTCACGGGTGCAGTCGGTGTCGGCTTGATGAGCGTCACCAATTTCCTGTTGGATTCGAACTTCCGCTGGCTGCTGGTGTTGCCTGTGCTTTTGTGGCTCGCGGGCCTGGTGTGCTTCCTGCACGAGCGCGTCACCTTTGCCGAGCCGAATCGTAGTCTGGATCAGCATTCATGACGACAAAAAACAACCGATCCACGACCCGTTCGCGTGTGCCTGTGCAGCTGCGGCCCATTCAAGTAGTGTGGTTGGCCGCAGCGATCTTTGCGGTCTCGGCGGGCTTTGGGGCGCTAATGCCGGTACTGCCCGCTTGGTTGATCACTTTGATGCCCGGAGCAACAGCGGCCGATGTGGCTCGCCACGTGGGATTTTTGAGCGGGGCGTACGCTGTGGGGGTGCTGCTGGGCGCACCGCTGTGGGGAATCCTCGGAGACCACGTTGGGCACGGTCGAATCCTCATTCTTGGGTTGGTCGGTTACGTCGCAAGCTCGCTACTGCTGCTGGTACCCGCGCTATCGATAGTGTGGGGCATGTATGCGCTGCGTGGCGCGACCGGCTTTTTTGTGGCCGCCGTCATACCGGTGGCCACCGCACTGGTTGCGGAACACACACCTGAAGCGCAACGCGCGCGTCGCTTCGCGTGGCTCGGCGCGATGTCGCTACTGGGGTTTCTGTTCGGCCCCGCGTTGAGCGTCTTGGCGGAGTGGATTGCGTCAAGGGCAGGCACGACTGCGAATGCTGCGGTGGCCGCTGCAGACGGCGTGGTCGTCTTGTCTGCGGCGCTGGGGGCGCTGATGATATTGGGCGTGGCAGCCACCTTACCCAAGTCGCGCAAGGTGAGCCCACCGGCAAAAACAGCAAAGGCGGCCCCGGCACTACGCAGTCGGTTTCCCCTGTGGGCACTCAGCGGCGCGGTGGCATTTGTGCTTGCCGCGTTTGAATTGGGGATTGTGCTGCAAGGGCAAACACACGCCGGGGTGTCCTCACGCCAGATCGCCATGATGTTTGCTGAATGCAGCTTGGTAATGCTAGGTGTCAACGCAGTGCTTTTCGTGACGGGGCTGCTAGAAAGGATTTCTGCGCGAACGCTGATGAGCGCGGGACTGATACTGGGGATGACTGGCCTGGCGGTTCTGGCGGCGCATAGTGCTGATGCTTGGTTGTACGTGGGCATCGGGTTCACTGCTGCGGGTACGGGGCTGGTGCTGCCGGTGATCGCCTACCTTGCCGCCGGGGCGTCGCAACATACGCTCGGGGCCACGATGGGTGGCCTTGCCGCCGCCGCAGGGCTCGGTCAGACGCTCGGATCGCTGGTGGGCGGATGGCTTTTTGGCGCAGTCTCCCGGCAGAGCTTCGCATGGCTCACGCTGCCGTTTGCAGCGTTGTTGGTTGCGCTCATCTTGCGCCCCCGTTCATGGTCGGTAATTCCCACGCAGTCGACCCGCAATCTGGTCGGCGCGACGAAAAAAAGTCGTCGTGATGCGCATTGAGACAAAACACCGACACGAAAGAGCGGTACCGGATTACCGACATCTCACGCTGCCCATCGCGGTATGTGCCACAGCGCACAGACGCTCCGATCAATCAGCCGCAATCTGCGTTTAATGCGCTCGCTAAATAGCGCGAGTAGCCTGCATACGTTTTACTCACCCACCACAGAAAGATCATCACCATGCAAACTGAAACCCTGAAAATTACCGGAATGTCCTGCGGCGGCTGCGTCGGCACGATCGAGGCCGCGCTAAAGGCCGTCACTGGCGTAGCCAACGCGAAGGTGTCGCTCGCCAATCACGAGGCCACCGTGCAATTCAGCGACCGGCAGACCTCGCATGAACAATTGCAATCAGCCATCGAGAAAGCGGGGTACGGCGTCGAGAAGGCAGGTGTGGCCGCAGCGGCTCCCGCAAAAGGCGGATGCTGCGGCTAATCCGTGACGATCACGCAGGCTGTGACGAGTGGCGGCACTGCCTCACTCTACGGCGACAGCACCGGAATCAGCAGGTTTTTTCGGGTCAGCCATTGGATGAAAGGCGTGCTGGCACCCGCCGCTACGTTGGAAGGTTCGCAGCCTCAAGCGCACGGTCTGCTGGCACAGACAGTGCGCATTTCTGCGGCTCGCGGCCTTAGCCTATTCGCATGGTTTGTACTTGCCCATGTGAGCGGGCCGCGACCCGCCGTTGTATTGCTGCACGGCCGGTGCGGCAACGCGAGCAACTTGCTGCCCGCCGCCCAGGTGCTGCATCGGGCAGGCTTTGCCGTGCTCTTGATGGAGTCGCGCAATCATGGGAGAAGTGATCGGGATGATCACAGTTCACTGCCGCGTTTCGCCGAGGATCTGGACATCGCCATTGATTGGTTGAAGACGCTTCCACGCGTGGACAGTGCGCGCATTGTGGCGCTGGGTCATTTGGTGGGAGCCGCAGCGGTCTTGTTGTCAGCGTCTCGTCGCGATGACCTGGCCGCTGTAGTGAGCATTGCCGTCTTCGCCCATCTTGAGCAACTCATGCGGCGCTGGTTTGCGCTGCGCTACGTCCCCTATCGACCGCTGGCGTGGCTGATCAATCGCTCTCTTGAGCGCGTCATAGGCGCGATCTTTAACGACATTGCACCGGTCAATACGGTGGCGAAGGCGACGTGCCCTGTCCTTTTGGTTCATGGTCGGCAAGACACTGTCGCGCCGGTCACTGACGCCCATCGAATCTGGAAGCGCGGCAGTCAACCCAACGTTACGCTGATCGAGCGCGACGTCACTCACGAAGGGTTCGATGATGGGGACGGCATCACCGGCGACATTTTGAAATTTGTCGAAAGCGCATTGCGTGAACGTTCTGCAAGCGTCCCGCCTGCGTTTACCGGACCCGGTTCACCCCGGCGCACAATCCAGCAGCTTTCTGCTGAAAGCGCCATTCAATAGTGCTCATCAATAGTTTTAACAAAATCTCGACTACCAGGCCAAATGACTGTTAACCCCATTTAGAACGGCACTTCCCGAATAAAGATGCCATATAAATTTTTCGGCACTAAAGGCTACGGAACGCAGGAGTTCACCAACAAACATGAATGCCAATCTACGCAAACTTCACGACACCGGGCAGCGTGTGTGGCTCGACCACATCACGCGTGAACTGCTGACCAGCGGTCGGCTCGCGAGCTACATTTCGGCGTTTTCAGTGACCGGACTCACCTCGAACCCGACGCTTTTTGAGCGTGCGATTGCCAGTGGCGAAGCCTACGATGACGCCATCCGCGACGGTGCATCGCGCGGCCTGTCCGTCGAAGAAATTTTCTTTGAACTCGCGATACAAGACTTGACGCAGGCAGCCGATCTTTTTCGACCTATTTTTGACGCGAGCGACGGAGTCGATGGCTGGGTTTCACTTGAAGTTTCACCGCTGCTTGCCAACGATTCCGTGAACACAAACAACGCCGCTGCCCGACTGCATGCTGAGGCCGCATGCCCGAATCTGTTCGTCAAGATTCCTGGCACGCTGGAAGGCATTGCGTCCATCGAGCAATCAATCTTTGACGGCATTCCTATTAATGTCACGCTGCTGTTCTCTCGGGATCAGTACGTGGCGGCTGCCGAGGCGTATATGCGAGGCATCGAGCGACGCTTGACGGCGGGTCTCGACCCACGAGTCCACTCTGTTGCTTCACTGTTTGTGAGTCGCTGGGACGTCGCGGTGCGCGACGACGTGTTACCGCAATTTCAAAACCGTCTCGGCATCGCGATGGCAATGCATACCTACGTCGCCTATCGTGAACTGCTCTCATCGCCGCGATGGCAAAGGCTCGCTGCTGCGGGGGCGCGGCCGCAGCGTCTACTATGGGCGAGTACCGGCGTTAAAGACAAAACCCTTGCCGACACGCTGTACGTGAAAGCGCTCACGGCACCCGATACGAGCAACACGATTCCGGAAAAAACGCTCCTCGAATTTGCCGACCACGGAGAAGTGGGCGAGGCGTTACCTGTTGACGGCGGCTTTTCCGAGGCGGTGCTTGAAGAGTTCCGGCGCGAGGGCATTGATGTGGAAGCGCTCGCCGCGAAGCTGCAACGGGACGGCGTCGCTGCATTTGTCACCTCGTGGGGCGCGCTACTGTCGGGGATCGCCGAGAAGCGTGCGCACCGTTCGTTGAACACCACACAGGCGTTGTTATGAATGGCAACGTTAGTCCCCTTGCCGGTCAACCTGCGCCGCAGTCAACGCTGATAAATGTCGCGCAACTGGTCACGGCGTATCACGCTGATGCGCCCGATCCAACGGTCGCAGCAGAGCGTGTCGCATTTGGCACATCGGGGCATCGTGGTTCAGCGTTTGATCGCGCTTTCAACGAGTGGCACGTGTTGGCGATTACCCAGGCGATCTGCGACTGCCGCGAAAGTATCGGCATCAACGGGCCGCTGTTTCCCGGAATTGATAGCCACGCTCTATCTGCGCCCGCCTGCGCCACTGCGCTCGAAGTGCTGGCTGCCAACGGGGTCGAAGTGATGCTCGCCGTCAGCGACGAGTACACACCCACCCCCACGATCTCGCATGCCATCCTGAGCTACAACCGGGGCCGCAGCACCGGACTTGCCGACGGTATTGTGCTGACGCCCTCACACAATCCGCCGCGAGACGGCGGGATCAAATACAACCCGCCGAAAGGTGGCCCAGCCGGTGGCACGGTCACTACCGCCATCGAAGCGGCGGCCAACCGCTTTCTTGAAACGCGACTCGACGGCGTGAAGCGCGTAACGCATGCCAAGGCATTGCTCGCAGCAACGACCCATCGCCACGATTTTATGAGTGCCTACGTCGCAGACATCGGCAACGTCATCGACATGAATGCGATCCGCGATGCGAAGATTCGCATGGGCGTCGATCCCTTAGGCGGTGCCGGGGTTCATTATTGGGCGGCAATTGCAGAGCGCTACCAGCTTGATCTGGCGGTCATCAGCGAGGCGGTCGATCCGACGTTTGCTTTCATGACGCTTGATTGGGATCAGCAGATTCGAATGGATCCGTCCTCGAAGTACGCTATGCAGCGGTTGATCAACATCAAGGACGATTTCGACATCGCGTTTGCTTGCGACACCGACCATGATCGTCACGGCATTGTCACCCGTAGTGCGGGCCTGTTGCCGTCCAATCATTATCTGGCCGTTGCGATTGACTACCTGTTTCAGCATCGACCGCAGTGGGGGCGAACGCGGCGATAGGAAAAACCGTGGTCAGCACGCAGTTGATTGATCGCGTAGCAGCCTCGTTAGGTCGCAGCGTCTACGAAGTTCCGGTGGGCTTCAAGTGGTACGTCGAGGGCCTGCTCGACGCCTCGCTCGCCTTCGCCGGAGAAGAAAGCGCCGGTGCCACCTTTCTGCGCCGAGACGGCACGGTGTGGACGACCGACAAAGATGGCATCGTGTCAGCGTTGCTCGCCGCTGAGATCACCGCGTGCATGGGCGCTGATCCGGGTGATCGCTATCGGGCGCTGACCGACCAGTTCGGCGACTGCTTTTCCGACCGCATCGAAGCACCCGCAACACCGGCGCAGAAACACTTGCTGGCAAAGCTATCGCCCGAGCGGGTCATCGGCAAGGACTTGGCGGGTGACCCGATCATCCATGTGCTCAACCAGGCACCGGGCAATGGTGCGGCCATCGGGGGCTTGAAGGTCATCACCGAGCACGGCTGGTTCGCTGCGCGCCCCTCCGGCACCGAAGATATTTACAAGATTTATGTAGAAAGCTTTCGCGGCGAGGAACACCTTCACCGAATTGCCAATGAGGCGCAGGCAATCATCGACGCGGCCCTAGGCGCTGAGACGTCGCTTACATGAACAGCACCGAAAACAGCATCTTTGTCGATAACGGCGGTTCGTCGAGTATCAAGTTCGCGCTCTTCACAGTTAATCCATCGCTTCGCCTGAAGATCAAAGGTGAGATCGAACGTATCGGAACGTCCAACGCTGTGTTTTCAACACAGGACGGCGAGCACGAAGCGCCCGCCGCGCAACCCGTAGTGGCCGCAGATTACGCAAGTGCCGTCAAGCTGTTAATCGACTGGATCAATGAAAAGGACATGGATGGCGCACTACTCGCCGTGGGCCATCGTATTGTTCATGGTGGCCCTAACTTCTATGAGGCGCAACGACAAACCGCGGCGCTAATGGCGCAACTTCGACAGCTCATGCCCCTCGACCGGCAACACATGCCAGGCGAAATTTCGCTCGCTAGAGCCCTCCAGAAACGGTTCCCGAACGTGCCACAGGTCGTGTGTTTCGACACCGCGTTTCATCATGAACTGCCTCGCGTTGCACAGATGCTGCCGATCCCGCGCCGATACGAAGCGCAGGGCGTCCGTCGCTACGGATTTCATGGCCTGTCCTACGAATTTCTGATGAGTGAGTTGAACCACATCGACGGTGTCGCTGCGGCACGCGGGCGCATCATCCTGGCACACCTCGGCAACGGCGCGAGTCTCGCGGCCGTTTCTGGCGGGAAGCCTGTCGACACCAGCATGGGGTTCACGCCTACGGCCGGCGTGCCGATGGGTACGCGCTCCGGTGATCTTGATCCCGGTCTTGTCGCATACTTTGCGCGCACGGAAAAAATGGACGCGAAAGCGTTCGATGAGATGGTCAATTTCAAGTCGGGTCTGCTCGGTATGTCCGAAACCAGCGCCGATATGCGCGACCTGCTCAAGGTCGAAGCCGACGACGCGCGAGCAGCAGACGCCATCGCGCAGTTTTGTTATCAGATCAAGAAAACTATCGGCGCTTACGCCGCCGCAATGGGTGGATTGGACAGGCTGGTTTTTTCCGGAGGTATCGGAGAAAAGGCCCCCGTTGTTCGTGCTCGCATTTGCGATGGGCTCGGGTTTCTCGGCATTGAACTCGACGCCGCGCGCAATGAGAAGGACGCCGACCTGATCTCGACAGAAGGTGGCCGCGTGAAAGTGCACGTCATTCGCACCAATGAAGAACTCGTCATCGCGCGATCCGTCTGTAACGTCCTCGGAATCAACGACGCGCCACCGAAACAACAGTCGGCATGACTCAACTTCCTTCGACCTTCTGGAACGAGTCTTTTAGCGATGCGCTCGTGCGCCTGCGCTCGACCAAGGAAGGTTTGAGCAACGAGGCAGCGGCGCAGCGGCTTGCCGACTATGGTGCAAATCTTCTGAAACCGCAAAAGCGGTCGACTGCGCTCACGCTTCTGCTGGCCCAGTTCAAGAGCCCGATCATTCTGATTCTCCTGTTTGCCACGGGGTTGTCCTTCGTTTTGCGCGATGCGGTCAACGCAGTGATCATTCTCTCGATTGTTCTTGTTAGTGGGCTTCTCGGGTTTTGGCAGGAGCACAGTGCAACCAACGCCGTGGAGAAGCTGCTGGCCGTGGTGCAAATCAAGGTGAAGGTGCTTCGCGATGGAAGTCCCCGTGAAATCCCGGTCCACGAGGTGGTTCCGGGAGACATCATTATCCTGGGTGCCGGCGACGTCGTGCCGGGTGATTGCCAGATCGGCGAGGCTAAAGATCTCTTTGTGGACGAAGCGACGCTGACGGGTGAAACCTATCCCGTGGAGAAGTCGGTAGGCGTACTTGCGGCGGACACGCCTCTTGGCAAGCGAACCAATTCGCTGTGGATGGGCACTCACGTGGTGAGCGGCAGCGCAAAAGCCTTGGTGGCGATGACGGGCACGCAAACCGAGTTTGGCAAGGTCTCCGAGCGGTTGAAACTGCGGCCGCAGGAAACCGAGTTTGAACGCGGCATTCGGCGATTCGGCTATTTCCTCATGGAAGTGACCTTGGTTCTGGTCATTGCCATCTTCGCGATCAACGTCTACCTAGTGCGCCCGGTTCTGGACTCGCTGCTTTTTTCGCTTGCCCTCGCGGTCGGGCTTACGCCGCAACTGTTACCGGCGATCATCAGCATCAATCTTGCGCGCGGTGCGAAACGAATGGCTGCGGCAAAGGTGATTGTCAAACGACTCGCGTCAATAGAAAATTTTGGCAGCATGAACGTGTTGTGTTCCGATAAGACCGGAACGCTAACTGAGGGCGTCGTTCGCTTGCAATCCGCCGTCGACGTAGCCGGGATCGTGAGCGATAAGGTATTGCTGCACGCGTATCTCAACGCGTTTTACGAGACCGGATTTAGCAATCCTATTGATGACGCCATCCGTGCGCACCGCAAATTCGATCTTTCTGAGTACAGCAAGGCGGCCGAAATACCCTACGATTTCCTGCGCAAGCGATTAAGCATCCTGGTCGCTCACGACAATTCCCATTTGATGGTGACCAAAGGCGCGCTGAAAAATGTGCTCGAGGTTTGCTCGAAGGCGGAAGTCGGCGCGGGGGCCATCGTCGATATCACTACGCTACAGGGACAAATCCAGCACCAGCTTGAAGCGTTCAGTGGCAAAGGCTATCGAACGCTCGGCGTCGCCTGCAAGAGCATGGGGCCTGCGTCACTGATCGGCAAGTCTGACGAAACTGACATGACTTTTTTGGGATTCCTGGTGCTATTCGATCCGCCCAAGCCGAATATTGTCGAGACCATTGCCAGCCTCAAAAAACTTGGCGTTTCATTGAAGATCATCACCGGAGACAATCATCTGGTTGCGGCCAGTGTCAGTCAACAGATTGGCCTCTCCAGCGCAAAAATCCTGGCTGGACCAGAACTTCGGCTACTCAGTGATGGCGCCTTGCTCAACCGCGTGGTCAGCATTGATGTATTTGCCGAAATTGAGCCCAACCAGAAGGAGCGCATCATCCTCGCGCTCAAGAAGGCTGGCAACGTAGTCGGCTATATGGGGGATGGCATTAATGACGCCTCCGCGCTTCATGCTGCGGACGTAGGCATTTCCGTCGAGTCGGCAGCCGACGTCGCGAAAGAGGCCGCGGACATCGTATTACTCGAAAAGGACTTGGGGGTGCTGGTGCAGGGTGTACGCGAGGGGCGCACGACGTTTGCAAACACGCTGAAGTATGTCTTCATGGCCACCAGCGCCAACTTTGGGAACATGTTCAGCATGGCGGGCATATCGCTGTTCCTGCCGTTTCTACCCTTGCTGCCGACGCAGATCCTGCTCACCAACCTGCTCACTGATTTCCCCGAGATGACGATCGCCACAGACCACGTGGACGCCGAAATGGTCGATCATCCGCGGCGTTGGGATATCGTGGCCATTCGTAAATTCATGATTACCTTCGGTTTGGTGAGTTCGGTGTTTGATTTCCTCACCTTCGGGGCGCTTCTGCTCCTGCTTCACGCGACCGAGGATCAATTCAGAACGGGGTGGTTTATCGAGTCGGTCGTTTCGGCCTCCTTAATTGTGCTGGTCATTCGAAGCCGCAAGCCCTTCTTCAGTAGCAGGCCGTCGAAGTATCTCTTGATAGCAACGCTCCTGGTGGTCTTCGCGACGGTGGCGCTTCCTTACACACCACTCGGCGGAATTTTTGGGCTCACCCCGCTCCCGCTCTCGTTCATCCTGCTCATACTCACGATTGTCTTCTTGTACGTGCTCTCGGCAGAAATCGTGAAGGCATTTTTTTACAAGAAAGTAAAGCTATGAAGGTACGAGTTGGCACCCATTGTTATCAACCACGTAACAAGGAGTGTCAGAACCTCATCGACCGGAAGTGGAAAAGGAAAGATAAGAGATGAACACAAACGCGAAGACGCTCACCAGGGATCTTCTTCAGAAGATGGACGCCTATTGGCGAGCGGCCAACTATTTGTCAGTCGGCCAGATGTATCTGCGTGACAACCCGTTGTTGCGCGAATCGCTCAAACTGGAACACGTGAAGCGCATGCTGCTCGGACACTGGGGCACCACCCCCGGCCAGAACTTCATCTACGCACATCTGAATCGTGTCATCAAAAAATATGATCTCGACATGATCTATATTTCCGGCCCCGGACACGGTGGTCCGGCGGTGGTTGCCAATACCTATCTCGAAGGCACCTATAGCGAGGTCTACCCGACAATCAGTCAGGATGAAGCCGGGCTCAAGGCGCTGTTTAAGCAGTTCTCGTTTCCGGGCGGCATACCGAGCCATGCCTCGCCCGAGTGCCCAGGCTCTATTCACGAGGGCGGTGAGCTTGGCTATTCGTTAAGTCACGCCTTTGGCGCGGCCTTTGATAACCCCGATTTGATTGTTGCCTGTGTGATTGGTGACGGCGAGGCGGAAACCGGGCCGCTGGCCACGGCCTGGCATTCCAACAAATTTCTCGACCCAGCGACTGACGGCGCGGTGCTGCCGATTTTGCATCTCAACGGATTCAAGATTGCCAATCCAACGATTCTGGCCCGCATCAGTCGCGAGGAACTCGACCAGTTGTTGCGCGGTTACGGATGGACGCCGTACTTTGTTGAGGGCTTCGAGCCCGAGCTGATGCACGAGTTGATGGCCGCGACGCTCGACACGGTGGTGCAGGACATCAGGCATGCGCAGCGCGATGCCCGTGATCATGGCGCGACGACGCGTCCGCGTTGGCCGATGATCGTGCTTGACTCACCAAAGGGTTGGACGGGACCGAGGGTGGTCGACGGCAAACAGATCGAGGGCGCGTTCCGCGCTCATCAGGTGCCGATTTCAGATCCGCGTGCACATCCTGAGCATCTTGCGTTGATCGAGACGTGGTTGAAGAGTTATCGACCCGAAGAGCTGTTCGATGCGCAAGGTCGCCTGACACCAGAACTGGCCGAATTGGCGCCAAAAAATAACCGCCGCATGGGTGCGAACCCCCACGCCAACGGCGGCTTGCTCTTGCGTGATCTACAGATACCCGATTTCCGGGATTACGCGGTCGACGTCACGGCAACCGGTGTGCGCGGCATCGGCGACACCCGTGTGCTGGGGCGCTTCCTGCGCGACGTGGTGAAGCTCAACAATGATCAACGCAACTTCCGCGTCTTCGGCCCCGATGAGACGCTGTCGAACGG
>JACMOJ010000015.1 GCA_014378085.1 Burkholderiales bacterium
ATTACCGAGGCGGTGCAGGCCGAGCAAATTGTCGCGGATGGCGATGGCGATTGTGTATTCCTTGCGCGCGTGTTGTTGCGCGATCCATATTGGCCGCTGCGAGCGGCGACGGCGTTAGGGGTGAAGGTCGAATGGCCGGACCAATACAAACGCGGCGCGGTGAATGCGTTTGGGAAATAGTCTTGTCAACCAGCGCAAGAATTCGACCGCGCTGTTTGTGCTGTTCCGTGCGGCAAAACTTTTCAGCGCCTTCGATGAGCGCCGCGAGCGTGGGCAGGTCAAGGCGCGAGCGACGCCGACGAGGAGATAGTATGTGTAATACAGCGACGAGTCCGGCGAGCGAGCAACGCTGAGATGCCCACGCGCATTAGCACAGCGCAGGCGAACTACCAACAGGAGAAGATATGATTGATCTTTATTATTGGCCCACCCCCAACGGCCACAAAATCACCCTATTTCTCGAAGAGGCGAAGCTGCCCTATAAACTCATCGGCGTAAACATCGGCACGGGCGAGCAATTCAAGCCAGGTTTCTTGAAGATCGCGCCGAACAATCGGATGCCGGCGATCGTGGACCGCGCACCTGCCGACGGAAAAAAGCCGATCAGCGTCTTTGAATCGGGCGCGATTTTGCTTTACCTCGCGGGGAAGACCGGAAAATTTTTGCCGAAAGACTTACGTGGTCAAGTCGAAACGCTTGAATGGCTGATGTGGCAAATGGGTGGGCTCGGGCCGATGGCTGGCCAGAATCATCACTTTGCACATTACGCGCCTAAGAAAATCCGTTACGCGATAAAGCGTTATGTGAACGAAACCTCGCGCTTGTATGGTGTGTTGAATAAGCGGCTGGCTGACCGCGCTTTCATCACGGGTCGGCAATACACCATTGCCGATATGGCGGCCTATCCTTGGATACTTGCTGATCGTCAAGAGCAAGACATGCGCCATTTCCCACATCTTGCGCGGTGGCATGCCGCAATCAAGGCGCGTCCGGCGACGGTTCGCGCGTATGCGAAGGCGAAAGAAATAAACCCAACACCACTGCCGGCGATGACGGACGAGCAAAAGAAAGTGTTGTTTGGGCAAGACAAATCGGTCGTCAAATAAACAAAGCGGCTCAAGAGCGGCTCAAGAGTTGGCTTAAGAGCGGCTCTGCACGTACGATGAAAGTGCGGCGAGCTACTTCTTGTTGATGGTGTTGACGAAGCTGTTGAACTCTTCGATAGCGGCGTTTGCGGCGTCGACATGTGCTTGCGCAAGCTTGTTCATGTCGTTACGAAATGACATTAAGCAATCGCGGTAACCGTCCATTTGTTTGACGAACAGTTTCTGCTGTCCATCGCTTTCAAATTTACCGGGCGTATCTGGCCGCACACAGTTGTGTTTGGGTATCAATGCGGGTATCAATGCGGGTATCAATGCGGGTGTCAATGCAGGCATCACTGCAGGTAATGCTGCGGCTGAAGTTTTCTCGGGGGTCTTTGCCTCTTGGGCGCTTGCCGCAACCGATGCGACCAAGGAAACCGCAACAAAGAGAACCAACGGTAGACGCGAAAGAAAAATTTTCATAGCAGTTAGGAGATGGTTGGCCCAACTATCCAGCAACACGGGTTGTTGTTGATGTCGAGCGGGTCTCGGCGAGCCACTTCTTCACGCTGGCGATAATACCGTCGCGCGTCAATCCGCAGTCCGCTAACAACACGCCCGGATCACCGTGTTCGACGAATTGATCTGGCAACCCGAGATGTAATACCGGCAGGATTAAGTGTTGAGCCGAAAGTGATTCGGCAACCGCGCTTCCTGCGCCGCCCATGATGACGTTTTCTTCGACAGTCACAATCAGGTCGTGGGTCGTGGCGAGTTTGAACACAAGCTCATCGTCTAGCGGTTTGACAAAGCGCATGTTCGCGACAGTGGCGTTGAGCTCCTCTGCCGCATCCGCTGCGGGTTTTACCATCGAGCCAAATGCAAGTATGGCAATACGCATTTTCTGTGCGCTGGCAGCAAAGCCCGTGGCATATCCCTTCGCCTCGCGAACAATTACCCCTTTTCCAACGGGCAATGTCGTCAGCGCCTTGTCGATCGCCACCCCGGGTCCTGCGCCGCGCGGATAGCGAATCGCCGATGGCTGGTTCAGCCGAACACCGGTTGTCAGCATCTGGCGGCACTCGTTTTCGTCGGCCGGTGCCATTACCACCATGTTGGGAATACAGCGTAAAAAAGAAAGGTCAAACGCGCCGTGATGGGTTGGCCCGTCCGCGCCGACGAGGCCGCCGCGATCGAGCGCAAACATCACCGGCAAATTTTGCAGTGCGACGTCGTGAATCAGTTGGTCGTAGCCGCGCTGCAAGAAGGTCGAATAGATCGCCAGTACGGGGCGCATGCCATCGGCGGCAAGTCCCGCCGCGAAAGTGACCGCATGTTGTTCAGCAATCGCCGTATCGAAATACCGCTCAGGGAACTCTTGCGAAAATTTCACCAGCCCGGAGCCTTCGCGCATCGCCGGTGTGATGCCGATTAGCGTCGGTTCAACGCGCGCCATGTCACAAAGCCACTCGCCAAAAATCTGCGTGTAGGTTGGTTTAGGTTTGGCGTCGGGTGCGGGCGCCGCGCTTACTAGCCCAATCTTCGGGTCAAACTTCGACGGGCCGTGATAATTGATTGGATCATCCTCGGCAAGTTTGTAACCTTGTCCTTTGCGGGTGACCACGTGCAAGAACTGTGGACCATCGAGCTGTTTGATATTGTTTAGCGTGTCGAGCAGGACATCGATGTTGTGGCCATCGATGGGGCCGGTGTAGTTGAAGCCAAACTCTTCAAACATGGTCGAAGGAATAATCATGCCCTTGGCGTGTTCTTCCAGCTTCTTCGCGATTTCTTTAAATGTTGGCGTGTACTGCAACGCTTTTTCGGCGGTCTTCTTGGTGGTGGCGTAAAAGCGCCCCGACATTAGCTTGGCGAAATAGTTATTGAGCGCGCCGATGGATTCCGAGATCGACATATCGTTGTCGTTCAAGATCACAATGACGTTTTCTTTGCCAACGTTGTTCATGGCTTCAAAAGCCATGCCGGCGGTAATTGCGCCATCGCCAATGATGGCGACCGCGTGACGTTTGATGCCGGCGGTGCGGGCCGCTACGGCCATGCCAATTGCTGCAGAAATAGAGGTCGAGGAATGCGCCGTGCCGAAGGTGTCGTAGGGCGACTCTTCGCGGCGCGGAAATCCCGCAATGCCGCCTTTCTGACGCAGTTTCGACATCGATGTGCGTCTGCCCGTCAGAATTTTGTGTCCATAGGTCTGGTGGCCAACGTCCCACACCAAACGATCTTCCGGGGTGTTGAACGCGTAATGCAGCGCGATGGTCAGCTCCACCGTACCCAGATTCGACGACAGATGACCGCCCGTGGTCGACACCGAGTTGAGGATGAAATTGCGCAGCTCGTTTGACACTTGCCCTAGGTCGCGGCGATCCAGCTTGCGCAGCTCGCTGGGGTCGTTGATCGTTTCGAGCAGCGGATATTGGTTTGTCGGTGATTGGGTGTGGCTTGCCATACTGGGCTTTCTAGTAATCTCGCCGAACGATGAAATCGGCCAATTCGCGCAGCCGCTTTGCAGGAGGGCCAAAAATATCGAGACTTTGATGCGCATCCTGCAACAAATCTTGAGCAAACTGCTTAGCCGGATTCAGGCCGAGCAGGCTGACGTAGGTTGGTTTGTTAGCGTCCTTGTCTTTGCCAGCAGTTTTGCCAAGCTTTTCAGTATTAGACTCGCAATCCAAAACGTCGTCCACCACCTGAAACGCTAGGCCAACACACTTCGCATAGTGGTCAAGCTTTTGCCGTTCCACCGGGTTTAAGCCTTGCCCGCAAAGCGCCCCCATCATGACCGAGGCTCGAATCAGCGCCCCGGTTTTGAGCATGTGCATGTGCTCAAGCGCCGGCAGGGAGATTGTCTGATCGACGCTGGCGAGGTCGATCGCCTGCCCGCCTGCCATGCCGCGTGATCCACAGGCGTCGGCAAAAAGCCTAATTAATTCAATTTGATCGGCCGGATTTTCGGTTAAAGAGTGTGCGCTCACAATCTGAAAAGCCAATGCCTGTAGAGCGTCCCCTGCAAGAAGCGCGGTGGCCTCGTCGAACTCGACATGGCACGTTGGGCGACCCCGACGCAGCACGTCGTCGTCCATGCACGGCAGGTCATCGTGGATCAAAGAGTAGGCGTGGATCATTTCCACGGCTGCCGCGACGATTTTTACGCGCTCCACCGGTGCCTGAGATACGTCTGCGGCGGCAAATGCAAGCATCGGTCTGACACGCTTGCCACCGCCAAGCGTGGCATAACGCATGGCGTCGTGCAGACGGGTCGGTGGCGAGTCAGCGGACGGCAAAAGCGCCGCAAGGGTTTTCTCCATGTAGCCCGCAGTGTCCCGAGCCCAGTCCTGAAATGTCGCCTCCTGAAATGTCGTCATCACGCCGCTTTTGCGTTGCGTTTTGTGAGCCTTTTGTCTACCTTGCTTGCCATTATTCGGCGAGGTCCTTCAGCGATGCGGACCCGTCTGCGGCCGGCGTCAAGACCTGAATGCGCTGTTCTGCGTCCGCAAGAATACGTTCGCAGTAACGCAATAGCTCAGTACCGCGTTGGTAGGCGGCGAGGGATTCTTCGAGCGGCAGCTGGCCGGCTTCCATTTTCTCGACTAACGCATCAAGTTCTGCGGTGGCAGCCTCAAAGCTTTTTGGTTCTTTTTCTGTCGTTTTGGGCATTTTGGCGCCAGTTATCTTGGAAAAACCGCACCGGACTAGGCAATCCTGTCCGTTGGTGGGTATGTCACAAATTTTACACGCGGCGCGGTTAAGTTGCTTACTCGCGCGTAGCCGACCGCCAGTCGGCCAATGCCCGCGCAATCAACTTTCGTGATCGACAAAACGGCGATTTAGGTTGCGCTCTAGGGGGGAAATGGGCAAAATCATCCTCCCTCTTTCAAAGCGCAATTTCAAGTGTAATTGTGAAGCTAATTGCGAAGTGCAATTAGCGCAAAAAGAGCTATGTCGGGACGGAGCAAGCAGAGTTAAAAGCTAGTTTCTCGATCGCCCGGGTGTTGTTTTTACTTTGGTTGATGCGCGGCAGTTTGAAGCTACGCGCGTGTTAATTGGAGGTAAGGACTATGTCCAAACTAATGGGCGAGCGCGAGCTCTCGAAGCCCTTTGTGCCTACGGCACAGCTGCCGATCAGCTGGTATTTCGATAGCGTGATCCATCAGCGCGAGCTAGACACCATGTTCAAACACGGCCCCGTTTATGTGGGCCATGAACTGATGGTGCCGAGCCAAAACGATTTTCACGCGCTCGACGCCACCAACGGCGCGTGGACGCTGGTCAACAACGGCCAGTCGGTCGAAATGATTTCCAACATCTGCCGCCACCGTCAAGCGGTCATGCTGAAGGGTGCTGGTCAATTGGCTTCCGGCAACATCGTGTGTCCGTTGCATCGATGGACCTACGACAACAAGGGCGACTTTCTGGGAGCCCCACACTTTGCCGAGCAGCCCTGCTTGCATCTGCCGCGTAAACCGCTTTCGCGCTGGAATGGGTTGCTGTTTGAGGGTCCAAATCCAATCGTCGACGACCTCGCCAAGATTAAGTGGGCAAAAGATTTAGACTTTTCTGGCTTCATGTTCGACAAAGCCGAGGTCACGCATTACAACTTCAATTGGAAAACATTCATCGAGGTGTACCTCGAGGATTATCACGTCGTGCCGTTTCATCCAGGGCTGGGTGGCTTTGTTGATTGCGATTCACTCGAGTGGGATTTTGGCGACTGGTACAGCGTGCAAGTGGTCGGCGTCAAAAATCAACTGACGCGCGCCGGCTCAGACACTTATCAAAAATGGCACGACATGGTGCTGCAATATCGCAACGGAGAAACACCGCCTTACGGTGCGATTTGGCTGACCATCTACCCAAATGTGATGGTCGAGTGGTATCCGCATGTGCTGGTGGTTTCCACTATCCTTCCAGTCGGTCCGGATAAGTGCACCAATATCGTTGAGTTTTACTACCCGGAAGAAATTGCATTGTTTGAGCGCGAATTTGTCGAGGCAGAACAGAAGGCCTACGCGGAGACGGCTATTGAGGACGACGAGATTTGCCAGCGCATGAACGACGGCCGCAGATTGTTGTGGCGGGAGGGGCGCGACGAGCAGGGCCCTTACCAAACCCCTTACGAAGACGGCATGGTGCATTTTCATGAGTTTGTGCGGCGCGAATTGAGCGCTGGATGAGTTTGAAATCGCGCGAATCGCACGATTTTATTTTCTCGCGATGAGCTCGCTATGACTTCATCATGGATGTTGGTGGCTGGCGCGCTGTTTGCCACCATGGGTGCGTTTGCAAAGCTACTCGGCACACAGTTCTCCGGCGCGGAGTTATCCATGTACCGCTCATTGGTCGCGCTGACTGTGATTGGTGCGGTGGTATTGCTTCGGCGCCAGTCAATGGCAACCCAATTTTGGAAGGGGCATTTTTGGCGCGGCACCACTGGTACGATCTCGTTAATCGGATACTTCTACGCGATGACGCAACTGCCGCTTGCCACCGCCATCACGCTGAACTACACCTCGCCGTTGTGGCTGACGGTGCTCTCTACCGTATTGCTCGGTGAACGTTTTCGGCCGATGTTGGTGGCCGCCATTGTGGTCGGTTTTGTGGGGGTCGGTCTGCTTCTCCAGCCGACCTTTTCCGACGACAACCTCCATGCCGGCTTGATCGGATTGAGCTCCGGCTTTTTCGCCGCGTGTGCTTACGTCAACGTCAAAAAATTAGGCGATGCCGGTGAGCCGGAATGGCGTGTGGTGTTTTATTTTGGTGTCGCGGGATTCTTGGGGTCTGCACTCGTCCAAACCATCTGGCAGGGCGAGTTTCATCCAGTTGACGGCAGCAATATCTGGCCGCTGCTTGGTCTGGGCGTCGCAGCGACCATCGCACAACTCGCGATGACCCGGGCCTATCACAGCGGCAACACGCTGGTGGTTGGTGCATTTGCCTATTCAACGGTTATTTTCGCCGCGATTTTCGGATTGGTGTTCTTTGATGAAAAACTTGCGCCGATGGCGTGGACCGGTATGGCAATCATTGTGGCCAGCGGTCTGATGGCGAAATTTGCCAGCGAGAAACCGGCGTCAATCAAGGGCAGGCCCACACTTCCAGCCGAAGAAGATTAGTCGGATAATTTTGTTGTCCACTATTGGGAGGCATTGCAATGCTGGTCTTACCCGCAACACTCGCCGCGCATTTGACTGACCCGGCATGGGTCGTTTTTGATTGTCGTCATGATTTGATGGATGCCGATAAAGGGGAGCGCTTGTACCGTCAAGGGCACATACCCGGTGCGTTTTTTGCCAACCTTGATACGGACCTGTCCGGCGAAAAGACCGGCCTAAACGGGCGACATCCGTTGCCCTCGCCGGCGATGGTCAGCGCATTCCTTGCCCGGCACGGTGTGACCAAGCGTTCAACAGTGGTGGCGTACGACGACGTAGGCGGACAGTTTGCCGCGCGTTTGTGGTGGCTTTGCTGCTGGGTTGGATTGCAAAATGTGTCGCTCCTTGATGGCGGCGTGCAGCATTGGGTGGCGTCGGGTAACAAATTGGATACCGCTGTACCGCAAGCGAAACCAGCACCCTTCGTCGGACATGGCGATGCACTAATGGTGATGAGGGTGAACGCGTTGTTGCCTCGTATCCAAACGCCAGGGTTGACGCTGATCGACGCTCGCGCCCCGGAACGTTATCGAGGTGATGTTGAACCGATTGATCCTGTCGCCGGGCACATTCCGGGAGCAGTAAATCGGTTTTTCAAAGAGAATCTTAACGCAGACTTCACGATGAAGCCGCCGCAAGTGTTACACGATGCATTTGCCAGCATCGTTTGCGCGGGAAGTGAAGTGGTTCACCAATGTGGCTCGGGCGTGACGGCCTGCGCGAATATTTTTGCGATGGAATACGCCGGGCTCACGGGCTCGCGACTCTACGCTGGATCGTGGAGCGAGTGGATTGCAGACCCGGCACGGCCGATTGCTGTTGGAACGGCCTCTGCGGCGAAGGACACGTGATGCGCAACAGGATCGCGCTGGCGGGTAGCGCGATTTTTTTCTGTGCATCCCTTTTTTGTGCATCCCTTTTTTCTTTCGCGGCAACGGCAGAAGCCACACTGCCCACGCCACCCGGCGTTCGGACCACCGGTGTGCTGCCAATCTCAGCAGCGCTCGCGCAACGAGCCGAGCCATATACAAAGTTCCGACCTTCCACACTGCTTGACTGGCACCCCGGCACATCGGCCGCACTGATTTTGCGGGCAGACTTAGACTCGGGTCGTGAGCATCTGCACATCGTAGCGGGCTCAGGGGCCACGCCAGAGTCGCTCGCGGTGCTGCCAGAAACCGTCGTCAATGCGAGCTTTCAGCCGAAACACGGGAGCCAAGTGTTGGTGCGAACACTTTCCGCTGATGGTGTGTTCGGCATCTCGGTGTTGGACGTTTCGCGCCGCCGTCTTCGGTCAATCTCACCTCCCGGCGAATCGGCGGGTGTGCCGGCATGGCACGTAGCCGGTGAAATGATCGCGTTTACAACTTCATCCACCGCCGCGAGCACCACAGCTTCCAAATTGCATAGCAAGCTGTACATTGGTGAACCGCGTGTCTTGGACGGGCTGAAAGTGGCCTCAGCCACGACAGCGGGAAGGTGGCGTGATCCACAGTTTTCGCCGAACGGAAAATCGGTCGTCTACGTGCAGGAAGATGCCGACGCCGATAGTTTGTGGACATTTGACATTGACAAAAAGCAGCATCAACGCATTTCGCAAGGCGCGCCGCACACAAGGTATGGTGCGCCGCGATTTGCGGCAGATGGCGGCAGTGTTTGGTTAACCGTAAAGCGAAAAGACTCACTCCGCCAGCTAGTGCACGTGACGAGTGATGGTGCCGAAACCGCATTGACGACCAGTCCAAACGCAGATGTTGTTGAATTTGCCATCTCTGAGCTTGCAGGCCGGATCGCGATAAACGCCACTGAAAATGGCGCATCGGCATTGCGATTTTTCGACCTAGTCTCGCGAAAAGAGTTACTGAGACCCGCATTGTTGCCCGGTGAAATCACCGGCATTCGCTGGATACCCACGGGTGGTTCGAGTGGCGCAACCGTTCTTCCGGCGGGAGACGTCGCGCCACCCGTAAAGGCAAGGCATCAGTTAGGTTTCAGCCTCGCGTCCCACCGCGCGCCAAGAGAGCTTTTTGTCTACGAGATCGAGACAACAAAACTGACGCGGTGGACCAACGGTGCCGTGCCGGGACTCAACGCCTTTGACTTTGTAGAGCCTTCAACACTCCCTTGGAAAAGTGCTCCCGATCGCGGTGCCAAACGCACTGGCCAAACGGATTTGTATCTACCGGATCCAATTCGCTTTGCCGGTCGTCGTCCGGTACTCATTGTGCTGCCAACGACCAATGCAGCAGAATCGCCCCGCGGTTTTATTGGCAAGTATCAGTTTTTGTTAAATGAGCTCGGTATCGCCATCTGTTATCCCAGCATTGATGGCGCTGTGGCAACCAATATTGCAACGCTGATAGATCGTATCGCCGAACACACGATGCTCAATGTTGATCGCGTTATCTTGCAGGCTGCGCCGTCGGATGATGTTCAAGCCTTCGCACGTTTGCTACAGCAGCTGCCGCGTATTGCGGGCGGCATCGTGCCGGGTGGCAAACCAAGTCTTGGAACGCTTATGAATACATCTGCGCCGCTGTTTGTGGTGCGGGAGAAAAGTGGTTTGTTGACGCAAAGCCCAGCGTGGCAAATTTCAACGGCCAATCATGCTGCGAGCACAGATTCCGCAACACAAAACTTTATCTTCTACGCGCAGCTGCGGTTTCTACAAATGGTTGTTGGGGAGTTGACGTTGCCCCCGCAAGACACAGAGACACTCCGCCCACCCGCGCTATAACTTCAGTTTGATCGGCTTTCCTGGCTCGAGTTTTTCGATTTGCATTGCGTTGGGCTCGGCGGTCGTGGTGCTCACAGGTGTCACCGGTGACGCAATGTAGATTGGGTTCGCGCCGGGCTGAAAGCGCTGAAAGTAATCTTGAACGCGTGCCACGCGCCATTTGCATCGAGGATCGGCGGACTTGGCGCAATAGCTTGCCGCTTGCACGTTGAATAGTGATTCACGCTCCTTAGTCCTGTTGGTGTAGTGGGCGAGCTTTGCGATTACGATAAATGCGCTCCACGCAGATTGCTTATTCGCGCATGGGGTTTCAAACCCAAAACCCGCGACTTGGTCC
>JACMOJ010000155.1 GCA_014378085.1 Burkholderiales bacterium
AAGGAAATTGCGCGCCTGGAAAACGAGATCACCAAGGCGCATGCCAAGCTCGGTAATGCCAGCTTTGTTGAGCGGGCTCCGGCCGCCGTGGTCGATCAGGAGAAGAAGAGGCTTGTGGAGTTCGAAACATCGGTCTCACAGTTGAAGGTTCAATTGCAAAAATTGAAACACTAGTTTCGGCGTGCCTTACAGGCCATAAATGCTTCAAGAACCTCATGAATAGGCGATCTACGTTTCATAATGCCGGGAAGCAACCAATCTAACCGATGACACTTCCCCATTCCCTGCGCTCGCTGCGCCACCAGAATTTCCGGCGCTACTACATCGGCCAGACCATCTCTCTGTTGGGTTCGTGGATGCAATCCACCGCCGTCATGTGGCTCGCGTATCGTTTGACCGAGTCAACGGTGGCTACCGGAGTGATCGGTTTTCTGGCGATGGTGCCTTACATTTTCATCACGCCGCTGGCAGGTGCCCTATCAGACCGGGTCAGCCGCAAAAGATTATTGATGACGGTGCTGAGCCTCTCCATCGTTAATGTGGTGATCCTCTCAGCGCTCACCTACACCCAGCAAATCACCATCGTGGCGCTCGGTGTATTTGCGCTCGTGCAAGGCATCCTTAACAGTGTGGAAGTTCCCACCCGTCATGCGTTCTTTGTCCAGTTGATCGAAAACAAGGCGGATCTGCCCAACGCGATTGCGCTCAATTCAATCAACGTCAATTCGACCCGTCTGATTGGCCCCGCCATCGGCGGCCTGCTGATTGCAGCGGTGGGTGAAGCGGCCTGCTTCGCGCTTAATGCGGTTTCATTTCTTGCGGTGGTCATTCAGTTGGGCCGCATTTCACCTAATGAAGGCGGGCGCAAAACACACACTACAGGATTGATAACGGACTTGGTGGAGGGCTGGCGCTTTGGACTGACGCACCCTGTGATCAGACCGCTGGTGTTTACGTTGGGCGCGCTTTCATTCGCCATTAGCCCGTACACAGTACTGATGCCGGCAATCGTCGTACAAACTTTCGGCAAGGGTGCCGAGCTGAACGGTCTCTTTATCAGTTGCATGGGCCTGGGAGCGCTAACGGGTGCCATTTTGTTGGCAAGGCGGCCGAGTGTGCGCGGCCTCACGGGCTGGCTGTGGGTGACTGGAAGCCTTGCCACCATCGGCATTATTGGTTTCTCGCTGTCTCGCAATGAATGGCTGTCATTTTTATGTATGGCCATCACCGGCATGGGGCTGATGGGGGTGTCAGCGACAGTCAACACGATTTTGCAGTCGATCGTCGAGGAAAATATGCGCGGACGCGTCGTCAGCATTTACACTACTTTCTTTGTCGGCGCTGCACCGCTAGGGCATTTGGCAGCAGGCTGGCTCGCCGAACACATTGGCGCGGCACGCACCTTTACTGCCTGCGGGTTGGTATGCGCTGCCGCTGTCGCGATCTATGCACTGTACCTGCCGCGCCTGAGGGCGCACCTGCGACCGATTTATTTGCAGCGCGGTATTATTCCTGCATCACCCGGAGCAACTGCACAATGACCACGTCAGCGAACGACACCATTCTCTTCTTCCAACAGGGCAGCATCGGCACACTGACCTTCAACCGTCCGGACGTTTATAACGCGATGAACGCGGAATTGATCCATGCGCTGCGTGATGTGACGGCAGAAATTGCCAAATCCAAAACGATTCGCGCCCTCATCCTCAAGGGTGCAGGCAAGGCGTTTCTCGCCGGCGGCGATGTCGGGCTTTTTCACAGGCAACGTGACACCCTCGTCGAGACCGTAAAGCCGCTCGGCGACGCGTTGCACCAGGGCATAAAAAATATTCGTAATATGCCATTTCCGGTAATTGCACAGATTCACGGGGCGTGCGCTGGCGCGGGCTTAAGTGTAGCCATGGCCGCTGACTTTGCGCTTGCAGCAGAAGACGCAAAATTTAATACGGCCTACACCAAGATTGGTTTGTCACCGGACGGTGGCAGCACTTTTTTCCTGCCGCGTTACGTCGGCATGAAACGCGCTATTGAGCTCATCATGTTGGCGGATATGTTCGACGCCAAGGCGGCTGCCGCAATGGGCATCATCAATCGCGCGGTGCCCGTAGAAACGCTCGAGCAGGAAGTTGCCGTACTCTCAAAGCGACTTTCAAATGGCGCAACCCAAGCCTTTGCGCGCGCGAAAAAACTCATCAATCAATCTTTCGTCACGCCGATAGACAAACAGCTCGATGACGAGATCGCGTATTTCGCAGAGTGCGCTAGCACCAACGATTTCAAGGAGGGCGTGACCGCGTTTGTTGAAAAACGCGAGCCGCATTTTGCAGGAAATTAACGCCCGCCAGTGCAATCGGCGCGATTTAACGTTTGGAAATCAGGAACGTAAACGCGGACGCCGTTTCTTCCGACGACAAGAGCGGATTACCGGTCTGTTTACAGAAGGCGGCGAAGTCCCTCACGGACCCCGGATCGGTTGCAACGACCCGCAGCACTTGGCCCGATTCCATATCGGTCAGCGCCTTTTTGGCACGCAGGATCGGCAGCGGACAATTGAGGCCCTTTACGTCGAGATCTTTGTTAAATATAACGTTGTTCATTTTGTGGTCCGTTGATCGGGGTATGCTGCGCTCGCAATACTGATCCCTATTTTACCATTCGTGTGGATGGGGACTCGATGACCTGGTTTAAGATTTGACGCTGCAAAGCAGGTGATTAAATACTCTGGTAGCATTTCGGCTCGGGAACGCAGGCTCCCGTTGTTCCTTGGGTCAATGCCCAACGAGCCAAGACGGTGTCCCGTCCAAGTCTGGCAACCTTCCAACCAAAGGACGCTCATGGACACCGCAATCGCTTGCTCAATCTCGACTCATTCCCTGCTTGCAACACGGGGCCCTTG
>JACMOJ010000156.1 GCA_014378085.1 Burkholderiales bacterium
CGTGGGGATGCGCCTGGGTTGCCTCAATCATGCTTTACTTACCAACGAGGCGATCGCAGCCCGCGGCCTGCGCCTCGCTGGCTGGGTGGCAAACACGGTCGATGCGAACATGCCGTCATTTACTGAAAATGTTGCGACACTCACGGCGAAGCTGCCCGCACCGTGCCTCGGTGTTGTGCCACGCTTGCCGTCGGCGAAGCCGGCGGGGTCAACGGGGTCAGTCATCGCGGCTAGTGTGACATCAACCTTTTTACACATTGAACCGTTGCTGCAGTAGCGACTCACAAAAGACTTAACCACCCACCAAATTTGGAAATCAACATGAAACCCTATCGAATCCTTCTCAGCGCCTTGGCTACCCTGCTTCCGAGCGTTGCCTTCGCACAATCATCATCGGTTGAGCCGTCGCTTAAGATCACCGACGCGTGGGTGAAGACAACGGTGCCGGGTGGCAGCGTTTCCGCCGCTTACATGCAAATCAAGTCCGCCAAACCGCTGAAGCTAGTCAAAGCAGAGTCGCCACTCACGCCTAACGTCGAGATTCACAATATGTCGATGAAGGACGGCGTCATGGAAATGCGCGCGGTTGATGCTGTCGACGTTCCAGCTAACAGGGCGGTTTCGCTTAAACCCGGCGGCTTTCACATCATGCTGATCAAGGTAAACAAACCTATTGCCAAGGGCGACAGCGTTCCGCTCAAGCTCACCTTTGAGACGCCAGACAAGAAACTCTTTAACGTTGAAGTGACAGCCAAGGGGCAAGAAAAAAGCGGCGGGCACGTACACTAGTCGGGCCAGATTCGGTCAACTCTCTGCGTCAAATTGGCGTGCGTTTTTGCCTCTGAAGGGCGCGTAAAAGGCTTTGATCACTTGCATGTCGGCCTCGATGTCCCCGGTTGGCATCAACGCTGGCCCAAGGCCGGTCAGCTTGCGCTCGTAATCCATGTACGCCATGACAATAGGTACCTTGGCACCTAACGCGATGTAGTAGAAGCCTGTCTTCCACTGCCGTACTTTGCTGCGCGTTCCCTCAGGCGTCACCACCAACTGCAGGGGACGATTCGCATTTATGAGTGCATCCACCGAAGCGGCAACCAGATTGTTGGATTGTTCGCGATTGACCGGAATGCCGCCGAGCCACATCATGACCGACCGAAACGGGAAGCTGAAAATACTCGCTTTGCCCATCCAGTAGGCGTGTAAGCCGCGGTGATAGGCAACCATCAGCATATAAGGCAAATCCCAATTACTGGTATGCGGCGCCGCGATCAGCACGCACTTGTCGACGCCGATTGGCAGCGCGCCCTCGACCTTCCAACCTGTCGCTTTTAAAAAACGTATGGAGAACCATCTCAACAGGGTGTTGACGACGGGCGTATCGAAAATAGTGGCATGCATAATTGCGCGCTGTTATCTGAGTGATGCGCGCCTTCTGTCGGGCGCGATGTTTTTGTTATTCCGCGAATGCCTGTCGTTGCATTGCGATACCATGGGCACCGCGTTGAAAGGCAATTTCCGCATCGGCGCGGGACACCCCGCCAATGGCAAACACGGGGATGGGTGAGTCACGCACAATACGAGCAAAATTATCCCACCCAAGCGGTGTTTGATTGGGGTGCGATGGTGTCGCCTGCACACTGCCAAGCACCGCAAAATCACATTTGAGCGTTGCAGCGAGTTCTAGCTCGGCGCGTGAATGCACCGATGCGCCGACCCAACTGAACGCGGGTCTTGTTGCCATCGCAGCCAACTGCGCGCTGGTGAGATGCACGCCGTCCGCGCCAACCGCAGTGGCGAGTTCGATGTCGGCGTTCACCAGAACCAGCGCGCCGTTTTCACGCGCAAGCGCGACGATTTCTCCCGCAAAGGCGCGCCGCGTCGCGAGATTCATGTCTTTTTCACGCAATTGAATAAGGGTCGGCACAGCCAATGCTGCACTACCAAACCCGTTACCTGGCGGGCGTTTTGCGGCATTTTTGCCCCAAAATGCCCGCAGTTGCTGGAGATAAGTTTGTACACCGACTTCAGAGGCGTTCGTCACGACGTAAGTTGTCGGCAGTGAGAGCGCACGAAAAATCGGGACACAGCCCGGCAATGTCGGCCCGACCGTTAGCGCATCGAGCCTTTGCCAAGCAAATTCCTGCCCCTCCATACCGTGCATGCCGTGCGTGCCGCGTGCTTCTGCCACCCCCGCGTTGACGTCATGCCAACGCGTGACACGCCAGGTGTGCAAACGCACCGTCGCATGTTCGTAAAGCATCATAAATGTGAACCACGGCGTAGCCTCATCAATGACGACATTCAACTCTTCGATCAGCTCGCGTGTTAGAGCAGCGCGCACCGTTTCCGCAGGCTCTATCTTGCCGCCGGGGAACTCCCAGTAGCCCGCATACGGCTTGCCTTCCGGTCGTGACGACAATAAAAAGCTGCCGTCTGGTCGAATAAATACGGCGACCGCAACATCGGTGATTTTATTCATCGAGGCGTTAGGATGTAGTGCGTGTGCGCTTCGCCTTCGCGGCGCTCGCGCCGCGCTTTAGCGTCACCGTAGTGGGAGGTGGACGCGGTGCAGGCAATGCGCGCGGTGGACGCGGTGCGCGCGGTACATGTGACGGAGGACGTGGCTTGGTTTGCACCGTCATTTGTCCCGCAAAATCGCGCGCGAACTGATACGCAATTCGGCCGCTGCGTCCACCACGTTCCAATGCCCACAACAGTGCGGCCTTGCGAAACGCAATCTCATCAATCTTCGCGCGGTTAGCCAGCACCACCAGCCAGTGACGGGCGATATCAAGATACTGCTCCTGATCAAACGGGTAGAAGCTCAGCCATAGTCCGAAACGCTCGGAGAGGGAAATCTTTTCCTCGGTGGTTTCACCGGGATGAATCTCGCCATCGTCTGTGTGCTTATTTGCGTAACGCGCTTCTGCGTTCTCACTCAATCGCTCCGGCATCAGATGGCGGCGATTCGAAGTGGCGTAGACCAGCATATTCTCGGTAGGCGCACTCACCCCGCCATCCAGCACTGACTTCAACGCTTTGTACGCGGCATCACCTGCCTCAAAAGAAAGATCGTCGGCAAACACGATAAATTTTTCCGGTCGGTTGGCAACCATCTCGGCAATCGCCGGCAAGTCGATGAGATCCGCCCGATCCACCTCGATAAGACGCAACCCTTGACGCGAAAATCGATGCAACATCGCCTTCACCAACGATGATTTTCCAGTTCCGCGTGCACCGGTCAGCAGCACATTGTTGGCGGTTCGCCCTTCCACATACTGCTTCGTATTGGCGAACAGACGTTCTTTTTGCTCGTCAATATCGTGCAAATCGGCAAGCCGAATTACGTGCGGATGCGCCACTGGGCGCAACACGCCGCGCGCCCCGCCAAACGCACCCAAGTCAATTTGCTGCCAGTGGTACGCAGCAGCGGACCAATCATTTTCGGGTAACACCGGCAACAGCGCATCAATCTTTTCGATTAACGCTTCGGCCTTCGCGGCAACTTTGTCTAGTTTGGAGAACATGAGTGCTTTCTATGGTCATTCCGACCCATCACTGAGAGCGACGATGAATCTCATCCATTGAAAATTCTGGTCGGTAGCAGATAAAATTCCACGGCGCGCAAAAACCGTGCGCTCGGAATGACAACCCTGAGATGGTTTGTTATTAGCGATAGTCCCCTTTGGTCGTGATGTCGATCACGGCGCGCACGGCAACAGTGCGACGACGACGCGGAGCAGGCAATGACGTCAGCTCCGGTAATCGGCGTTAATCTTGACATAGTCATAAGAGAAGTCGCACGTCCACAACGTCACGCTCTCATTACCCCGACCAAGATTTATATTGACGTCGATCTCAGCCTCTTTCATGACCCGCGTGCCGTCCTCTTCTCGATAACTCGCGGCGCGACCGCCGTGCTCGACTACCAGTACGTCACCAAGATGTAGTGTCAGCTTGTGCTGATCCAAATCATCGATGCCGGCATAACCTACCGCCGCAAGGATCCGCCCCAAGTTTGGGTCCGACGCAAAAAATGCGGTTTTCACGAGTGGCGAATGTCCAATCGCTTTTGCCACTTTCATACATTCCGCGCGGCTCTTGCCACCGCTCACATTGATGGTGATAAATTTTGTCGCGCCCTCGCCATCGCGTACGATTGCCTGCGCTAACGTAATCGCCACATCGCTAATCGCACGTTGCAGCTGGCCGTACTCTGCCGTGCCTTCACCTACCACCGGTGGATGATCGGCCCGGTTGGTGGCGATCAACACAAACGAATCGTTAGTCGAGGTGTCGCCGTCAATCGTAATTGAGTTAAACGACACCTCAGCCGCATTGCGCAGCATGTCCTGTAGTGTATCGGCTGCAATACAAGCGTCAGTGGCGATAAAACCCAGCATCGTCGCCATGTTAGGCTGGATCATGCCCGCACCTTTCGAGATGCCGGTGATCGTTACGGCCTTGCCGTGAAGCGTAATCTGCATGGAGACGGCTTTTGGCACGGTGTCGGTGGTCATGATCGCGTGTGCCGCGTCGTACCAGCCGTCAGAGGTCAGGTTGGCAACACACTTGGGGATGCCGCCGAGAATCTTATCCATCGGCAAATGTTCCATGATGACACCCGTCGAAAAAGGTAACACCTGTTCGGCCTTGCAACCGAGCGCCGCGGCGACCGCCACACATGTCGCGCGTGCGTCGGCGAGACCACGTTCGCCGGTACCTGCATTTGCGCAACCGGTATTCACGATGATGGCTCGTTGATTGCCCGATTTTGCCAAGTGTTCCCGGCAAACCGTGACGGGTGCCGCGCAAAATCTATTTTGGGTAAACACACCGGCGGCAACACTTCCCTCATCAAGCAACACAATCAACATATCCTTGCGATTAGGCTTACGCACATGGGCCTCGGCGTAGCCGAGGCGCAGACCTGCTATCGGTCGTAACGATGCTGGCGTCGGCAAGTCATAGTTCACGGCCATACGGGAGTCCTTGATGATTTTTGCGCTTAGTCAGTAAGCATGTAAAAATTATGGCACGGAACTTCATTCATATCACTCTTCCATGCCTGCAACCGCCACTAAAACGCACATCAGCAACGTATCCGCGTACGTCACAAAAGACGGGTCGATCATTCGAGAACTGCTGCACCCGTCAACCAGCGGCGTAGTCAACCAGAGTCTTGCGGAGGCAATCGTCGAGCCGGGGCAGACAACCGTTCTGCACCGGCATCATCTGACCGAAGAGATTTATCACCTCACCGCAGGGTGCGGCGTGATGACGCTGGGCGGCGAATCGTTCGAAGTGACCACCGGCGAGAGCGTCGTGATCCGGCCGGGGACACCGCATTGCATCACCAATACGGGGCCCGAACCACTACACATTCTATGTGCGTGCTCACCGGCGTATTCACACGACGATACCGAGTTGCTCTAGACGCGGCACCAACGGAGCCCCGACCGGGCGCGAACGTGGTAAGCACGGCCTGGGGAAAAATGATCGGGAAGCGCCCCGCGCACTTAGCGACGAACGTTGGTTGTAAAGCGCCGGGAGCGCGGCTGGATAATGAATGAGAACCACCGATAAACCAAGCGCGGGAGCTCTCGGGGCGCAGGCGAGCGGGAGCAATTTCTTGATGAAGCGCGCAGCCGCATACCAGATGCTGCGAGCACTGGAATCGAGAAAGCGCCCCGCGCAGACCGCCTACGAGAGTTTCCCGTGGCAGTGTTTGTATTTCTTGCCCGACCCACAGTAGCAGGGATCGTTGCGCCCTAGCTTCTCACCCGCCCGCACAAACGGTTGTTGCGTTTGGTCCGACGTTGCCGCGGCATCGGCGAGTGCTTCTTCTGTATCCGCGTGGTGATATTGCACGTTGTGGACGGCGCGCGCTGCCGCCTCTTCTGCTGCACGTTCCGCCGCTTCAACCTGCTCTTGCGACTGCACCTGTACGTTAACAAGTATCTGCGTCGTTTGGCGCTTCACCACATCGAGCATATTGCCGAACAACTCGAAGGCTTCACGTTTGTATTCTTGTTTCGGTTGTTTTTGCGCATAACCGCGAAGGTGGATACCTTGGCGCAGATAGTCGAGCGACGCAAGATGTTCGCGCCAATGCGTGTCAATAGATTGCAGCATCACCGAACGCTCGTATTGGTGCAAAAGCGCTTTATCAACATTGGCGAACTTGGTGTTGTAATCGTTTGTCGCATTGGTCAACACACGTTGCACCACAGTCTCGCTGTCGATCTCCTCGTCTGAAGCGAGCCACTGGGCCAACGGTGCATTGATGCCGAAATCGTTCTGCAACGCGGCGGTGGCCGCCGGCACATCCCACTGCTCTTCCAACGTCTCCGGCGGAATGTGCGCGTGGGTAGTTTGCGCCAACACATCGTTACGCATGGCGGTGATGGTCTCAGAGATATCGTCAGCGTCGAGCAGCTCATTGCGCTGCTGATAAATCACTTTGCGCTGATCATTCGCAACGTCATCATATTCGAGCAACTGTTTACGAATATCGAAGTTACGCGCTTCCACTTTGCGCTGCGCGTTTTCAATCGAGCGCGAAACCATGCCTGCCTCAATGGCCTCACCCTCTGGGATCTTCAAGCGGCCCATGATGGCCTTGAGGCGATCACCGGCAAAAATCTTCAACAACGGATCTTCAAATGACAAAAAGAAGCGTGACGAACCTGGGTCACCTTGGCGTCCAGCACGACCGCGCAACTGGTTATCAATACGCCGCGATTCATGGCGTTCAGATCCGACGATATGTAGCCCGCCCAACTGCACAACGAGGTCGTGGCGCTCTTGCCAAGCCACTTTGGCTTCGGCGATTTTTGCTTCTTTCTGACTTGCACCCAACTTCTCATTGGTTTCAATCGCATGCAACTCGCTCTCAAGGCTGCCGCCAAGCACAATGTCGGTACCACGGCCCGCCATGTTAGTGGCAATCGTGACAGCCTTTGGTTTGCCGGCTTGCGCCACAATGTCGGCTTCTCGCGCGTGCTGCTTCGCGTTCAGGACTTCATGCGGGATTTTTTCTCTCTTCAGCAACTCGGAGAGCACCTCTGAGTTTTCAATCGATGTTGTGCCGAGCAACACCGGCTGACCGCGTTCGTAACAATCCTTCACATCCTCGGCAATGGCGTTGTGTTTCTCGTTGACCGACATGTAGACCAAGTCATTTTCATCCTTACGCACCATGGCGCGATTCGGCGGGATGATGACGGTTTCAAGGTTGTAGATTTGAGAAAATTCGAACGCTTCGGTGTCCGCCGTTCCCGTCATGCCGGCCAACTTGCCATATAGGCGGAAGTAATTTTGGAACGTGATCCCCGCTAGTGTCTGCGATTCGTTTTGAATCTGCACATCTTCTTTCGCCTCCACCGCTTGATGGAGACCTTCAGACCAGCGGCGGCCAGTCATCATACGGCCGGTAAATTCGTCAACAATGACAATCTCGTTGTTTTGCACCACGTAATGCTGGTCCTTGTGATACAGCGCATGGGCGCGTACCGCGGCATAAAGGTGATGCATCAACATGATGTTGGCCGGATCATAAAGTGACGCTCCCGCCGGCAACAACCCTTTTTCCGCCATTAATGCCTCTGCGCGCTCGTGCCCCTGTTCCGAGAGTGTCACCGAATGCTGTTTGAGATCGACCCAATAATCCCCCGGGCCTTCCTCGGTTTCCTGTTTGGTCAGGTGCGGCACCAACACGTTGATCTTTACGTACATGGCGGTGGAATCTTCCGCCTGCCCGGAAATGATGAGCGGCGTACGCGCCTCGTCGATCAGGATCGAATCAACCTCATCGACAATCGCAAAGTTAAGACCGCGCATCACGCGCTCGTCCTTCGTGGTTTTCATATTGTCGCGAAGGTAGTCAAAGCCAAACTCATTGTTGGTGCCGTAGGTAATGTCCGATGTAAACGCTACGCGCTTCTCATCTTCTTGCATTTGCGACAAGTTGCAACCGACCGACAGGCCGAGGAAGTTGTGCAGCTTGCCCATCCACTCGCTATCGCGCTTCGCGAGGTAGTCGTTGACCGTCACCACATGCACGCCCTTGCCTGAAATCGCGTTCAGGTAACACGGCAGCGTTGCCATAAGTGTTTTACCTTCGCCGGTGCGCATCTCGGCAATCTTGCCGTCGTTCAACACCATGCCGCCGACCAGTTGCACGTCGAAGTGGCGCATGCCGAGTGAGCGTCTACCTGCCTCGCGCACTACCGCAAAGGCCTCATGCAGCAGCTGATCGAGCGTCTCGCCTTTGGCGTAGCGGTCTTTGAATTCTTGCGTCTTGGCCTTAAGTGCCTCGTCACTGAGGGCTTCGATGACGGGTTCGAGCGCGTTGATGGCGAGAACGCGTTTGCGATATTGTTTTAGAAGGCGTTCGTTGCGGCTACCAAAAATAGATTTGAGGAAGGTATCAAACATTACTGACTTTCTATTGGACTAAGTAAATTCGCGCCCGCATTTTTCTGGGCAACGAATAAAAATTAAAAGGGTTTGAAAAATTGGCATACCGGCGACTGCGCGGGACAAGACGACGCACGTCTGGCGATCACGCGAAGCATGAGCGCCGAACAGCAACAGCCGAACAACTACGGGGCGCGAGCGGCTTTGACGGCTTGAGCGGGCTCTAGCGCGCGGGCGAAATTGAGGAAGCGGTTCGGGTTAAGCGGAACCGAATTTTCGCGGACTTCAAAATGCAAATGTGGACCAGTGGCACGGCCAGTCTGACCAAGACTACCAATGAGCTGACCTTTAAGGACCACGTCACCGGCTTTAACCAGCTTTTGCGCCAAATGCGCATAGCGGGTGGTCAAGCCACCTTCGTGATCGATATCGACGAGGTTGCCGTATTCGGCATGCCATTCAGAGGCTGTCACCACCCCACCGGCGGCGGCGAGAATCTGCGAGCCAGGGGCTGCTATAAAGTCGACACCGGCGTGAAACGCGCTGCGACCGTTAAACGGATCGATACGATAACCAAAGTTTGAGGAAAAATAGCCGCTCGTGACCGGTAGCGTGGTCGGGATCGCTTTGGCGGCCAGACGGCCCTGCATCAAAATTGAATCGAGCACACCGAGTTTGTCGGCGCGGTCATCGAGCACTTTTGAGACGTCTGCGAGCTTGGTGGTGAAATCTTTATAACTCACCTCGCCGCTCATGCTGGCGCTAGGCGCGGGGCCACCGACACCGGGGGTGTCAGCGAAATTAAACTCGCCCCCAATACCTGCCACTTTTGCCAGCCGGTCGCCAAACGCATCCAGACGCATCATGCGCGCTTGTAATTCACCCAACTTCACGGCGAGCGAATTGAGTTGCTCGCGCATATCTTTTTCGGCTTGCTGGGTGTTTTGCTGGGTGAGCGTGGAGATCAGGCTCTGGATAAACGGGTTTTGGATATCCACCGCGTACTTCATCGTCACCCAATAGGTGCCGAGCGCGAACATAAAACCGGCGCTGACAAAACCCATTGCCGCCATGATGATCTGCGACTGCGATATCGTCACAATTCGGCTTTTGGCCAGACTATCTGAGACTAGAATGATGTTCATCATTTACCTCTTCTTGCGAAATCAGTTGAAGACTTACGCCAAACCAATTCGGGCCTTGTTTGGAGAGAACGACCTCATGGCGCCTCTAGTAGCGCAACATCGACGTCTTTCTCGCCTTCAACAATCGTTTGTGGACACGCTCCCGCCCGGATGGAATACGTTGTGCCGGGTAGCTGCACTGGAAGGGTCAACGGTGGTTATTGCGGCGGCCAACGGGGCCATTGCGACGAATTTAAAAGCGTATTCGCCACGACTTCTTGAGAATTTTCGGAACGCTCTTGAGAAAAAAACAATGAAGGAACAAGAGGTTACATCAATTCGTGTTGTCGTGCAACCCGAGATCTCGACCTGGCGACCGCCGACACCGACCTCCATTAAGTTAGCCTCCGCCAAAACCTCTATGAGCGCCCAGCAACTTGATGATTTGACGCAGAAATTGGCCGATTCGCCACTAAAACGGGCGTTGGGGAGGATTCAAACCAAGCGGCAAAATGTGAGTAAGCGGGCGCTTACCGACAAACAGAAAACCGGGAAATCCTAGTTAAGCTCAGTTCTCAGCTAGGCTACGCGCCGACGTTGGCAAACCCAAAAGCACTTCGACGCGGCGTATCTCATATAGGTAAGGAGAAAGGCTTTTGCGAGCAACAACCTCATTTGGCAAATACGAAGCGACGAAATGCGCTCAAATAAGGCTGTCCTAGATGAATAACATGCGTTCGACGACATAGATCAGCGCGATCAAGGCGGCAAACGCGAGGGTTACCTTAATAATCATCTTGGTGGCTGCCAAAAAGCGCGGATTTTTCGTGAACAAATACCCGAGGAATGTGATGGAAATCCCCATCACCGCGAACAACAGCAAAAATCTAAGTCCGATTAGCATGACCTCACGCCGCCTCGGCAATGGCCGACAAGGCCATCACACCGAACGCGCCGGGCAACGCGTCACGGCGGTCGAACGTCACCATCTCATAGGCCGTTTCGTCAGCTAGCAGTGCGCGCACGAGTTGATTATTCATTGCATGTCCTGATTTCACGCCGGTGAAGGCGCCGATGAGTGGATGGCCAAGCATATACAAGTCGCCCACCGCGTCGAGCGCCTTGTGTTTCACAAATTCATCCTCGGACCGTAATCCATCCGGATTTAAGACGTGGAAATCGTCAATGACAATCACGCTATCCAGTGAGCCGCCGCGCCCTAAGCCCGCTTGCCGCATCGCTTCGACTTCATGGGTAAAACCAAAGGTACGAGCGCGCGCCACTTCTTTCACAAACGGTGTCTCGGCAAAATCTACCTCGACTTCATTTTGCCGGCCGTGGAACACCGGATGGTCGAAGGCGATGGAGAACTTCAGCTTAAACCCATTAAACGGCTCCAGCCGCACCAATTTATCTTTGTCTTTCAGCTCAATGGTCTTCTTCACGCGGATGTACTTCTTGGCGGGCGCTTGTTCTTCAATACCCGCCGCTTGCATCAGAAACACAAACGGTGCGGCACTGCCGTCCATGATCGGCACTTCAACTGCGTTCAAATCCACGTAAGCGTTATCGATGCCCAGACCGGCGAAAGCCGACATTAGGTGTTCCACGGTGGCGACGTTTGCCCCGGTTTTTTTGTCTTCAATGCGTGTCGACATGCGGGTGTCGTTCACATTCAACGCATGCGCCCGGACGGTCGGCGCACCCGGCATGTCGGTGCGACAAAAAACGATGCCCGTATTTGGCGCGGCCGGACGTATCGTCATTTCGACCCGATGGCCGAGATGTACGCCTACGCCGTTGGCGCGGACTTTGTTTTTGACGGTGCGTTGTTTAATCACGGTGTGGTGGGCTGATGCACTTTGATAACATTTAACCTAGTCTACAGCCTTGCCAGCGCGTCAGATGGGGAGTCAGCGCATTGCCCGCACTCTTTCCGGTGCTGCGTAGCCTCATCGACGCCAAGCGCGCCAATAATCGTTTTTTGCTGCTGGGCTCGGCGTCACCCGATCTGTCTAGGCAGGCAGCAGAAAGCCTTGCGGAGCGCATCGTGTATCACACGTAGGACCAAGTGTCGGCTATGTGGTTATAGCCCGGCAAAGAGCGCTATCGCCTAGCGCCTGATGTCGAGGCGCTACCCGTAGCGATGTTGGCGGATGTGCTGCGGGGCTAAAACCACGGAAGCCAAGTGGGGCTGATACCGCACGGGACCATCCTTGCCCCACGCCCGATTTGTATGGCATCGTAAAGAGCGTCAAATTGCCTGCTAAACTCAATCCGCTTGAATGCTGCCACCCTCGAGTGGTAGACAACAATCTTTGCCCGAAAGGTCCGCACGATGAATGGTTTGAAAATGGTAGGTTTGGCGTTGATCCTTGCCGGATTGCTCGGCATCGCCTACGGCGGTTTTAGCTATACCAAAGACACTACTGCAGTGAAATTAGGCCCAATCGAATTAACGGTTAAAGAACGTGAAACCGTCAACGTGCCGCTATGGGCTGGCATCAGCGCCGTGGTGTTGGGTGCGGCGCTGTTGGCGATGGGCAAAAAACCTTGAAATAACGCGCGAAAATTTTGGTGGCAGATAGGTGGGAAAGTCACTTTGCCAGCGTCGCCAAAATCTCTTTCGCAATCACCGCCCCATCCGAATTCGGCGCGATCTTGATGAGCGTGTCGAGTTTTTGTTTCGCTTCCGGGATGCGGTTTTGCTTGATCAGCAGGCGCGCGGCAGAGTTGTAGTTCAGCCCGCACTTGGGAATGGTAACGATGCCTTTATCAAAGGTTGCCAATGCGGCCGCCACGTCGCCCTTCGCCGCGTACATGCTTCCGAAGCCCTCCCACAGACGGCAGTTCTTCGGCAAGCGCGCGAGCCCATCGTTGTAAACTTTAATCGCCTCGTCGTAGCGCTTCAGCCCCGCCTGCGTGCCGGCGAAAACCAGAAATTGTCTCTGCTCGCGCATTGGCGTCGTTGTGTAAAAGCGACGAAGGGCAGCGTCTGCTTTCGCGTATTCGCCTTTCGAGTAATACGCATAGCCGCTAAATAGATCAGTAAGATTCAATGAAGCGCCTGACTTCAGCCTGATTTGAAGGGCTCGCTCAATCATCTGTTGCGATTCATCGTATTCGCCTTTTTGTGCGAGTGCGAGCGCCAGATTGGAGTAAAGGTATGAAGCTTCAACGCCGTTTGCAATCGCCTTCCTGAAAACCTTGATCCCTTCATCAAGGTAGCGACTTTCTGGTCGGGACACTTGAACAAGCCCGAGCGTATTCATCCACCCGGCCGTATCGGGGTGCAATGTGGCGTATTTCTCAATCAAGGCGACCGCGCGTGCCTCCTCAAACTCGCACCGCGCGATGTAACGCGCCTCGCTACCGGCAATGGCGGATGAGTAGTATGAGGAGGCTTTCGCCTCACGCACCGCCTGCTCTGCCGCCGTACAGTCTCCCGCGTTGGTTCCACCCGCGATGCGACGTTGCAGGGCTGTCGCCTTCACGGTGTCTGGCAGCCGAAGGCTTTGCGCTTTAACGTAAAGC
>JACMOJ010000157.1 GCA_014378085.1 Burkholderiales bacterium
AGCAAATTATCGGCACCATCCTCGAAGACATCGAAGGCGGACTGCGTTTGTCGGATGCGATGGCCAGCCATCCGCAGGCGTTCGATCAGGTTTTTATTGCGCTGATTCGCACCGGCGAGCAAGCCGGACAGTTACCGGAAGTCTTGTCGAAGCTCGCAGAGAATCTCAAGTGGCAGGATGAACTCGCCAGTCAAGTGCAAAAAGCCATGATGTACCCCGTCTTTGCTGGCACAGTAATACTCGGCGTCGTATTTATGCTGATGGTTTTTTTGGTGCCACAACTCGGCTCGACCATGAAGACCCTCACGCCAAATCCGCCAGCGGCGACAATGGCGCTGATCGCGGTATCAGCGGTAATGAGCAAGTACTGGTATTTGTTCCTCGGCGGGCCGATCGTGGCGGTCGTGGCGTTGCTGGTCATCGTCAAAACCAGCGACGAAGCCAAGTATCGTGTCGATGGCCTCATGCTGAAGCTGCCGATCATGGGGCCGTTGATCACGAAGATCATCCTGGCGCGTTTTTCTACCTATTTTGCGTTGATGTATCAGTCCGGGTTATCAGTGCTTGACTGCATCCATGTCTCTGAAAAAATTGTTGGCAACCGCGTCGTTGAAGAAGGCCTGGTGCGGATCGGCAGGGAGATTAATGAGGGCACGGGCATTACCCAGGCTTTCCAGAATGTGCGCATGTTTCCGCCGCTGGTATTGCGCATGCTCAAAGTGGGCGAGTCTACGGGTGCGCTCGATACTTCGTTATTGAACGTGAGCTACTTCTACAATCGCGAAGTCAAAGAAACGATGGGCAAGCTTCAGGAAATGATCCAGCCTATCCTCACCGTGGTGCTGGGCGGCGTGATGATTGGCATACTGGTCACGATTTTCCTGCCGATGTACGACGTCATCAGCAAGATCAAGTTTTAGCGCCTCGCGATGGCAAAACACTTTCTATATCTCACCAACGACAAACTTGTCGCCCTCATCTGGAAGAACGGGGCGATTGTCGAGCGCGATGTGTTTGGTGCAACCGAACTGGGCATGTCCGCCTTCACGACGTACATCGCCCAACATCAAGGTATCGCGACCTACATCGTCACCGATCTCATCGAGGAGGACTTTCGCCTCGATACCGTGCCCCACCTCCGAGGCGGCGATCTAGATGCCGTGATCGGTCGGAAGTTGGCACAACTTTACCGCGCTAGTCCATTCCGGCACGGCATTATTCAGGGACGGGAAGAGGAAGGCAGGCGCGATGACAAAATCCTTTACCACGCCGTAACAAATCCAGAAATTCTCAAACCCTTGCTGGCTGCGATCGAGCGCGCGGAAATACCACTGGAAGGCATCTATTCCTCGGCGGTTCTTTCGGGAAAGTTGCTCGAAGCGCTTCAATCTTTCTTTCAGCACACGTTGCTTGTCACGATCGTGCCGGATTTTGGATTGCGACAAACCTACTTCCAGAACAAGCAAATCAAGTTCAGCCGCCTGACACCGATCATCTTCGATGAAGGCCAACCCGCCGGGGAGTTGATCGCTGCCGAAACCAGCCGGACGTGGCAATACCTGGATAGCCTGCGCTTTTTCGCCAGCGGCGAAACGCTTGAGGTTTCGATTCTGGTGCACGCGCGAGACCGGCAAATGGTGACCGAGGCGATTCGTTCGTATCCATTGATCCAGTATCGTTTCCTCGACATCGATGAAGTCGCGGCAAAACTCAAACTCAAGCCCGCACCGGTGTCGTCCCATGCGGAGGAGTTGCTGGTTCACCTGTACGCACAGGCCCGCATCGACAATCACTTTGCAACACCTGAGCAACGTCGATTTAGCACCTACAAGCGGTTGCGCTTCGGCCTGTTTGCGTTGACCGCAGGGATACTGGCTGCGTGCACCGTGGCAGCAATGTTCAATCTTTATGAAGCCAGCCGGATTTCCACTGAAATAGATCGTCGTACAGCGGCGTTGAAGCCGCTGCAAATTGAGTATCGTGCCGTCGTCGATGAAATAGGCAAACAGACGGCAGCCTCCGAAACGGTGCGTGACGCCAGCGGTTTTTTTAAACGATACATGCGTCCATCGCCAGCATCACCAGGCGATTTCCTGCGCGCATTTTCACAAGCGTTAACCGAATTCCCAAACATTCAATTACTGCAGCTCGTATGGGCGCCGGTGGCCGATGCCAATACCACGCCGTTTTACACGGCCTCGGCCGCGCAGGGTCCTGGTCTTCTGCAGTCAACCACCAGAGCTGGTAATACAGCTGCTGGACTGTCCGGCGCAAACACTGCAGTCGCCACACCCCAGTCCGCGCCCGGCACAGTAGAAGACCCCACGTTGTCTGACGGCAAATTTCAAGCTTTGGTCGTCGAAGCGGCAATTACGCCATTTGATGGAAACTTTCGAAAAGCGGTCAATGACATCAATGTTTTCGTTGCCCGGATAAATCAGTTGCCTGATGTGAGAGCTACGGTGCTTGTCGAGCCACTTGACGTGCGCACGAGTGCGTCGATCATGTCGAGCGAAACACCACAGGCGGCAGTGCTGCCAGTCGCGCGTTTTGTGCTGAAATTAGTGCGCACCGTGAAAGTACCGCGCACATGATTTTTACGCGCGCCGGTTTCAAGGCACTCAAGTTTGCGTACCTTGTGTTATTCGCCGGGCTCGCGGTAGGTGCCTTTATTGTGGTCGGAAGCTATCTTTATTGGCAAACTGAGAAAAAGAACGACCAACAGAGTCAGCGTGCCTTGCAAGACCTGCGTGGCCGCCTAAACACGGCCATACGAGACCGGGAGGATTTGCGTGGTTCAGAGGACACCTACAAATCGCTCACTGCGCGCGGCATGTTTTTGCATGAAGAGCGATTCGATTTGATTGAAGCGCTCGCGGCGTTGAAATATCGTCACCAGCTTGCGGCACTCACATATGAGGTGGCTCCACAGCGGCCGTTACGTCTGGCCTCCGGTGCGGCATATACGGGCGTAAATTTATTCGCGAGTCGCGTCAAGCTGAAGATCCGCGCCCTTCATGATGCCGATCTGGTCGCATTTCTGGATGAGTTTCCAAGACTGCAACGTGGATTTTTTCCGCTTGATCGGTGTGCGATAAAGCGCAATGTATTGCCGCCGGTCGTGACGCCCGCGCCAACGACGCCGTCGGAGGAAGAAGTTATTCCTGCGTCAGCACCCGTTATGGCGACACGTCCGACTGGTGGCAATCTTACCGTTGCTGCGTTAGAGGCCGAATGTTCGCTAGACTGGATTACGCTGCAAAGAAAGGGTGGCGATGTCGGCGCACCAACCGCGTCGGGACTGCCGCCAAATGCGAGGCCGTTGTGATGAGCGTTCGCACCCATTTCGGCCTCGCATGCTTAGGCATCGCGATTTGGGCGCCGGCCTCGACTTACGCGCAGGCGATTGCAGCGCCTCCGCCAGCGCACCAAACTTCGCAAGATGCGACCATCGCGACGCCAGAAGTGACGAAGCGACTCGATGGTCGGCTGTTTTATTCCGCCCAGGAGCGCCAGCGGTTGGATAGCGCGCGCAAGCGCGGTTCATTAGTTGGCGATACCGGCTCGCCATTTGAGGTGCCGCCGTCGGTTCTCAATGGTTTTGTCAAGCGTAGCGATGGCAGCGTAGCGGTTTGGGTCGATGGGAATGTGCGCTGGAATGCGCAGGGAAAAAACGCTGCCAGTTTGGTGCCAAGCGATGTTGGTGGGCCTGCGGCGTATTTAAGCGTGATTACTGGGGGCGCGGTAGCGGCTGCTAGGCAGACGGTAGTGCGGGAGAGGAAAGCGGCCAAGCTTCGTGCCAAAGCAATCACCGCACCTCGATTTTTGCCGTAGAGCACAAGCCTTGGTCAT
>JACMOJ010000158.1 GCA_014378085.1 Burkholderiales bacterium
CGCCACCGCCGCTTGGCGCATCTCCGATGCAGTGCCGTGTTTCATCACTAGGCTGCGAAGATGATCCGTCATCGGCAACACTTCCATGATGCATTCGCGTCCAAAGTAACCGGTGTGACCACAATGCTCACAACCTTTGGCATGAAACAGCGAGACGCGCTCTGCTTTCGTAAAACGCTTTAAGCCCATTTGTTCAACCACTTCATCGACCGGGTGATACGGCGTCTTGCAATGATTGCAGAGTCGCCTGACCAAGCGCTGCGCCTGTATTCCGATCACGGTCGAGGTCAACAAATAGTCGTCAATCCCCATGTCGATTAAGCGATTGATGGTCGACGCGGCATCGTTAGTGTGCACCGTCGACATCACCAAATGTCCGGTCAAGGCGGATTGCACCGCAATCTGCGCCGTTTCTAGATCGCGAATCTCACCAATCATGATGACATCGGGGTCCTGTCGGACGATTGATCGCAACGCGTTGGCGAAGGTCAAGTCAATCTGCGGCTTCACTTGAATCTGGTTGATGCCGGGCATCTGGTATTCAACCGGATCTTCCACCGTCAGTATCTTCACATCCGGCTGGTTAAGGCGATCCAGCGCGGTATAAAGCGTGGTCGTTTTGCCCGAGCCGGTCGGGCCGGTCACTAGCAGTACGCCGTGCGGTTGCGACAACAGGGCAAGGAATACTTTAAGATTGGCGTCGTCGAATCCAAGCGCCGCAAAATTTAGCGCCACGCCACCCTTGTCGAGGATACGCATCACCACAGATTCACCGTGCATGGTGGGCACCGTGGAGACGCGCAAATCAATCTCCTTGCCCTGCACGCGAAGCTTTATGCGGCCATCCTGTGGCAAACGACGCTCAGCGATGTCGAGATTTGCCATGATCTTGATGCGCGAAATCACGGCGGCGGACAGCCGGCGTGGTGGCGACTCGGTTTCATGCAGCACACCATCGATGCGATATCGCACAATCAGGCGGTTCTCGAAGGGCTCAATGTGAATGTCAGACGCGCGGCGCTCAAGCGCATGGTTAATGACGAGGTTCACCAACCGGATCACCGGTGCCTCTGAGGCGAGGTCCTTTAAGTGCTCAATGTCGCCAAACTCTTGCTCTTCGTCGCGCGTGGAAATGTCATCAACAATTTGCCCCATGGACGACTTGCCGGCGCCGTACAAGCGTTCGTATACGACATCAAAATCGTTGGCGGTCAGCAGTTTTGCGACGACCGTTTTGCCCGTTGCCGCGGCGAAGGCTTGTACCGTGAATGTGTCCTGCGGATCGACCATGGCCAGCACCAGCTCTCCCTCGTTGTCGGCGACCGGAATTGCGCGCGCTTCTTGGATAAATCGCGGTGACACAGCTTCTTCCAATAACGGCAATTCGGGAAACTCCGCGATCTCGATCATCGTCCAACCACGTTGCTCGGCAAGCGCCACTGCGAGTTCGCGATGCGACAACATACCCATCCTGGTCAGGATTGAGCCGAGTTTTTCACGGCTACCCGCCGCGCGTGCGGCATCTTGCACCTTTAACGCACGATCTAGGTTGGTGTTATCCAGCTTGCCACGCGACACCAACAATTCGCCAATGCGAGTTGTCTCGTCGGCGATTACCGTAGTGGTGTGATCAGTGAAGGCTTCAGTATCTACAGTCAAAGGATGACTTTCGTCGAAGTTTTGTGACCATTCTAGGTTCCCGAAGTGTCACGATGCGGAACGGCCAAAAAAACCTCGTTCGAGTATAGCAGCGCCTCTGTTTGGCTCACCCGCAGGAACGGCGCAAAGGAGGGTTGTAATCCGCTTAGTAGTAACCGGGTGTTTCAGCGGGGGTTCCAGCGGCGGTTTCAGCTGGGGCTCCGGAGCGACAACCGTTTGCGGGTCGTAAGGATGCGCCTTCAATGCTGCGTGCCGATGGCTTCAAGCAATACGGCGATGAAATCTGGCAAGACCGCGTCGGTATCGAATGCGTCTTTCACGTGCGCACGCGCAGCAGTTGCGATGCTATCGCGCAGCGGCTCATCGTCCAGCAGACGGGTGATGGCCGCCGTCCACGCTTCCACACTGTCGTCGGCAAACAACCCGGTCACACCGTCGCGGACGTAGGTCGTGTAAGGCTCCGCGTTGGAATAGACGCCAACGGCGCCAGCGGCCGAGATTTCCAAATATTTGTTCGGACACTTTGAGGCTTCAAAGCGTGTCCGGCCTACGGGTGCCACCAGCACGTCCGGTGCGGCGGCCACCACGGTGGGGGCATAGGCGGCGTAGTTGAATTGATATGCCTGAAAGTGCACTCGTTCGGGCGGCAGCGTGGAAAATTCGGCCGGCAGCGAATTCGACATGACAAAAATATCCACGTCGTGGCGGTTTTGCACGATGTTGACCAATGCGGCAAACGCGACCATGTTCTTCCGCAGGCTGCCGACATAGCCGATTTTCTTGCGGCGCAACGTCTTCCTTGGTTCACGCATCGTTAGTTCACGTCTCATGGGAAACACCCCAAGATCGACATTGGTGGGGAGTGTCACGACGCGTTTGGCGTGTGGCCACAAATCCTCGGCGAGCGGCTCGCGGTACGTGAGCACGACGTCGGCCTGATGTATCAACGCAAGGAAGTTTTCGTACGGCTCGGCACCGGGAGAAAAGATCGGCGCGTATTCTTCCCATTCACGCCCCAACCAAAACCAGTTGTCGTCAAGCATATACAGCGTGCGAATGCCCCGTTTGACACAAATATCCATCAGCGCCACGCCGTTGTGATTGCGAACGCGACTGAAGATGACCAAGTCACATCCGGTAAGGTCGTCTTCAGTGGCGCGTTCATCCAATACTGCGCGCCACAGAATGGCCCCCCAACGATGCATCCGCGCAAAATAATTGAAGAAACAAAGCTGATTGTGGGCCGGCTCATTTACGCCGCCGATCACCACGACGTCGAGCGGTCGGCCACGCGCTGTCACCTGCCGATGCAACTCGCGCTGCAGGCGCTCTGGCAGCGACCGCCAACCCGGCGAGTTAGCACGTAATGCGGCCATCGACGATATCTCACATTCGGGCCCTATCAATTCGTCTTCGCGCGTGGGTGTCACGCGCAATGTTTCCGCGCCCAGCCGCATGAGTTGCGGCAAGGCTACCGACGGCGGTGCCGCAAGCGGCGTCACAAAGGGGTGTTGATGCCAACGAGGACCGGGCACAGGCTGTAACGGGATGGAATGGATTTTGCGGGTCCGACTAACACGCAGGCAGAATTCCCACCACCACATGCGCTGCAGGCTTGCTGCCTCGCTAAAACCACCGGCGCGGCGAATCAAGTCGCGTCGTATCATCGTGTTGCACATTGGCACCAGATCGAGCATCTGTAACCAAGCGTGCGGGTAGTCACTCGAAAATCCGTCGTTCTGATGGGTGAGAAACGATTCGTTGGCGGCCGAGCGGCCCTCACTGAAGCTTCGATATCCGGCTACCATTTCCGCGTCAGAAGTGGAAAAAGTCTTGTGCCATTCAGCCAGATTTGCATACCAGGTGCTGATTTCACTGCCAATACCCAGTACGGCAACCCATTCAGTCGCAACGCCGTCTAACGCTGCGTTGAGCATTCGTCCCGGATGCTCGGTCGGAGCGGGCGAGTTGAGCACCTGCGCACCACTGATTAGCAGATCGTCCGTTGAAAACAGGTCGCGCCACGGTGGCCCATCCACAACGACCAAAATATTGGTCTTAAATACGTCGCGTTCAGCGTAGTGGCGCAGGTCAAACAGCAGCTGTTTCGCCTGTCGCCCGAGCGCACTGACGTCGCCCACAATCAACACCACAACGGTGACTTTGGGGACCTGCGGCACGCCGTGAGGGTTCATTGTGGATCGGCGTTTAAGTCGCCGCGGCGGGCTCGGGCAACATGGTGGAGCGGCCAAGCGCATGATTCTTGTACGCGTTTACGACTTTGCTGGTCAGTCCGTCCTCGATGACGCGCCCGTGGTCCATCCAGACCGTGCGATTACAGTATTCGGTCAACAAATCGAGGCTATGTGACGAAAACACAAGAATTTTTCCTTGGTCCATGAATTCGCGCATTCGCACGTTGGCTTTTTCGGTAAACGACAAATCCCCCGCGCCCATGACTTCATCGAGCAACAAAATCTCCGGGTTCACGGAGGTTGAAACTGCAAACGCTAGGCGTACGAACATCCCGGTCGAATAGGTACGAACTGGGTAGTCGAGAAACCTTCCGAGGCCAGAAAATTCGGCAATTTCGGGCATCTTCACTTCAATCTCGTCTGGACGCATCCCGAGCAACATGGCGCGGATGCGAATATTTTCCCAACCCGACCGGTTGTATTCAAACCCGGTCGCAAACTCGAACAGCGGACAGACGTGACCGACTGTTTTGGCAACACCTGCAGTCGGCGGGTAAATGCCCGCCATCACCTTCAGCAGTGTGGATTTGCCAGCACCGTTATGGCCAATGAGTCCAACGCGTTCACCTGCACGCACTTCAAGGTTGACGTTTTTCAACGCCTCGATGACATTCGACGGTCGTGGTGTCCGACTCCTCAAGCCAGCGAGGAAGCCCTTCAATGTATGGCCGTCGGCAGCGGTGCCGATATCAAAGCGCACCCCTACATTTCTCAATGAGATCGAGAGCGGGTTCATAAGATATAAACAATGCGGCGATCGAGTCGCAACGAAACCAGTAGCGCGACTAACGCAAGCACGATCAAGTAGATGCCGGCTGCAACGTAGATCTCGGCTGGCGCCGCCTCAAGTTTTGTTAGCGGATGGCGCACCACTTCAATAAGGTAGTAGAGAGGGTTGTACTTGTAGACAAAATCGAGCCCGCGCTCTTTGAGCGTACCGACGGTGAAAAAAATGGGGGTAACAAACATCAACACCTGCAATAACGCCGTCATGCCGTGAGGTAAATCGCGAAATCTTGCAGAAGCGTAAGCCATGATCGTTGCGTGTAAATAACTTGCGAGCAGCACAATCAGCATGCCCGGTACCACCCACCACATGCCTGCGCCGAACGGTTGGCGCAATAGGGTGGCGACGACAAAGAAAATCACCACGCCGATCGCAAACGGCACGCTGGCGTTAACAATTACACGCAACACGTAGATTTGCTTCGGGTAGGTGAATTGTTTGATGTAACCCTCGGCAAACACAAACGCGTTGCCGCCGTCGGTAATGGTTTGGCTAAGGTAGCCCCAACAGACGAAGCCGATGGTCAGAAACGGTAGGTAGGTCTCAAGCGGCTGGTGAAACAATGTGCCGTAAATAACACCCATGCCGCCTACCCACATCGCCAGATTCAGCAAAATCCACGTGGGCCCAACAAACGACTTCGCAAATCGATTACGAACGTCAGCCATACCCAGATGCCACCAGACGCGCCAGTTCAATAACGCTGCGACGTTGTCGCGGAAGAGTTTTTGGAATGTCGTCATCCTGCCCGCAATTCCATCATGACCAAACCATCGTGTTGGCCGTGTTTGATGAATCCGAGTGACTCATAGAGCCGAATCGCCCGTCCGTTTTCGGCAAGCACTTCTAAGTAGACGCGCTGTAGTTGCAGTTCGCCAAACGCGAACGCTACCAGCGCACTAATCGCGTCACGGATGAACCCTTTCCCAGAAACGCCGGGTGCGGCGATAAAGCGTCCAACCTCTGCTTCACCAATCTCGCGATCAATGGCATAAATAGAAACTTGCCCAACCGGCACATGTGTTTCGTTGTTCTCAACGACAAACATAAACGCGTCATCAACCAACTGATGCTGCATAAACCACGCGCGATGATTGTCGAGTCTGACAAGTTCAGACTGCTTAAACCAACGGCGCACGTCGTCCCGGTTACGCCACGCCAGGGTCATTTCCAAATCGTCTTCCGCCAATAGGCGCAAATGCACTTTAGACACGCGAATGCCGTTAGCGGCAGCAACACTAATTGTTTCCATCACAAATCTTCTTTCTGCGACCGCTTATTTCGTTGCCAGTTTGACCACTTCGGCAACAACGCGATCAACATCTGCGTCGGTCAGTCGCATGTGAAGTGGTAATGAAATGATTTCATCCGATGCCAGTCGCGCCTGCGGACAGGTACCGTCGCCGTAGGCAAACATTCGGTACAACGTATTGTCTCGGTAGTGTACGCCGGGGAAGATGCCTGCGAGATTTAACGCTTCCATCAGTTCGTCACGATTTTTAACGCGTATTTGAAAAAGGTGTGTCGCCGATTCGCATGCGATGGGTATCGGAATGGTGCGAATGTGAAGATGCGACGCAAACCCCGCGCGATATCGATTCGCAATTTCCCGGCGTCGTTGGTTGTCACTATCAAGATACTTCAGCTGAACCAACGCGATTGCCGCCATGATCGAGTTGCCATGATACTTGTAGCCGACAAATTCAACGTCGTACTTCCATTTGTAATTGCCCTGTGAAGCAGTGCGCGAGTAGGTATCTTTATTGATACCAAGCCAGGTCAGCTTGCGTGCCAGTTCATCATCCGCTTGGTCGCGGAAACAAACCATGCCGGCATCCGCCGTTGGCAAATTTTTCACCGCTTGATAGCTGAACACCGTCACATCGGCGTCATAACCGACATGTTTCATGGTGCCCGCTGATGAGACTCGAGTACCGGCCATGTGCGCCGCATCCAGAATCATCGCCAAACCTCGCTCGCGGCACAACTTTAATACCGCTTCATATTGACCGGGATTACCACCCATGCCGACAAACATCACCGCTCTCGTTCTTGGCGTAATTTTGGCGGCGACGTCCGCGGCGTCTAGACAAAGAAATTCGTCCACATCCGCAAAGACAGGCCTCATGTTGGCGTACAAAATCGTGTGGCTGTCTGACACAAACGTAAGCGGAGTCGTGATGACCTCGTCCCCATCCGCCCAATCGTGTTTACGCTTCAACACCTCTACGGCAAGGTGCAGGCCGACCGTCGCAGAGTTCAGAAAGTGCGCATGTGGGAGCCCGGTGTATTGTTTCCACGCCTCCTCAAACGCGATCGTTTTATAGCCCAACCCCGTCCAGCCTTTTTCGAGGCATTCGCGGATCTCCGCAAGGCACTCGTCGATGCGAAACGTGGGCACAAATAGCTGCACGGGCTCAGGCGACGGTGGTGTCACCCCCTCGTCGACGAGCGTTGCACGTTCAGCAATGCAGCCGGCAAGTTGTGTTTGCCAGTCACGCGTCGAAATGCCAACCGCCTCCAATTTTTCGTGCGACAAAACGGAATAGGCGGGGCGCTTCGCTGGTGCGCTGTATTGTGCGCTGCTGATTGCGTCAACCTGCTTTATCTTGCGCGCAGCGTCAGTCGTGCTGGAAATGATAGCGTCGGCAAAACCATGCCACGAGGTCACTCCAGTTGCGGTAACGTGGTAGATGCCATTCGGAATCGTAAGTGAAATTGACGCTGCGTCAATTTTCACCATCTGCTGGGTTGCAAGCGCAACATCGCGCACCCAAGTGGGTGAGCCGAGCTGGTCGTTGACGACTTTTAGCTCGCTGCGTTCGCGCGCGAGCCGTAGCATAGTCAACAAAAAGTTATGCCTCCGATTAGAGTACAACCAAGCGGCGCGAAGCACCAAAAAGCGTTTGGCAATACTTGCCACCGCCAATTCACCCGCCAACTTTGTTCGACCGTAAACGTTCTGCGGCTGAACCGGATCAGATTCGCGATAGGGCACATGGCCATCGCCGGCAAAAACATAATCGGTTGAGTAGTGAATCATCGCGGCACCGCAACGGTTTGCTTCTTCTGCGAGCACTGCCGGGGCAATACCGTTGACCTGCATTGCCACTGCGGCGTCAGCTTCTGCGTGATCAACGGCGGTGTAGGCCGCAGCGTTAATAATCAGCGCTGGCTGAAATTCACGTACCTTGGCGCGAAGTTGATCCAGTTTGGTGAGGTCGAGCTGTGTTCGATCTAATGCAACGACATCCACTTCATTTGCGTCAGCAAACAACCTCGCCAGCTCGTAGCCCAGCTGGCCGTTTTTTCCGGTGATCAGAATTAGTGGCTTTTGCATCGATCAGGCAAACGTTTCTGCATCAGCCAACACGGGTGCGTTTGCATCGGCCGGTTTGAGCTGCGGCATTTCACCAACGGCCAACGGCCAAGGCACACTCACCTGCGGGTCGTTCCATCGCAAGCTACGTTCGTGGACAGGCGCGTAGTAGTCGGTTGTTTTATACAAAAACTCGGCGGTGTCAGAGGTCACAAGAAAGCCGTGTGCAAATCCCGGCGGCACCCACAACATAAGTTTGTTGTCCGCCGACAACGTCACGCAGACGTGTTTGCCAAACGTTGGCGAGGATCGGCGTAAATCGACGACAACGTCAAACACTTCGCCCGCCACCACGCGCACCAGTTTTCCTTGTGGCTGCTGGATTTGGTAGTGAAGGCCGCGCAAGACGCCGCGCACACTTTTTGAATGGTTGTCCTGCACAAACGCGGCAGAAACACCGGTCGCATCGGCAAACTTTTTTTCGTTAAAACTCTCAAAGAAAAATCCGCGCGCATCGCCAAAAACCGCTGGCTCAATGAGCTTAACGTCGGCGATTTCCGTCTCAATAATCTGCATTAGTAGAGTGTCTCCGACAGCATGCGCTTTAAATACTGCCCGTATGCGTTCTTGATCATTGGCAGCGCCAGCGCTTCGACCTCGCTCGCGGTAATCCACTTCTGTCGGTAGGCGATTTCCTCAGGGCAGGCGACTTTCAGCCCCTGGCGGCGCTCGATGGTTTCTATGTATTGCGATGCCTCCAGCAACGACTCGTGGGTTCCGGTATCGAGCCATGCCATGCCGCGGCCCATATTTTCGCAGCTCAACTGTTGGCGATCAAGGTAGAGCCGATTCAGGTCGGTAATTTCCAACTCGCCACGTTTGGAAGGCTTGAGGGATTTGGCCAAATCACAAACTTGTTTGTCGTAAAAATAAATACCCGTCACCGCGTAACGCGATTTTGGCTGCGCGGGTTTTTCCTCCAGCGAAATGACCTTGCCATCCCGATCAAACTCAGCCACACCATAACGTTCGGGATCATTGACCGGATAGGTAAACACGGTCGCGCCCGAAGTACGCTCACCGGCGCGCCGCAGCTGCAAAGACAGATCGTGTCCGTAGAAAATGTTGTCGCCAAGAATCAGTGCCGAGTCCGAATCGCCAAGGAAGGATTTGCCGATGAGGAAGGCCTGTGCCAGTCCGTCGGGGGACGGCTGCACCGCGTAGGACAACGACAATCCCCATTTTTTTCCGTCGCCCAACAACTCCTGAAAACGCGGGGTGTCCTGCGGTGTGGAGATGATCAAAATTTCGCGGATGCCCGCCAGCATCAAGGTGGTCAACGGGTAGTACACCATCGGTTTGTCGTAGATAGGCAGCAGCTGCTTGGAGACAACCTGTGTGACGGGATACAAGCGGGTGCCGCTGCCCCCGGCGAGGATGATACCTTTTCGATCTGTGGCGGTTGCTGTTGCGTTCATCAGGTGGCTGCCTTTCCATATTGTTTTTCGACCCAGTGGCGATATTCGCCGCTCGCCACCGCCGCCACCCATGCGCCGTTAGCCAAATACCATTCGACCGTCTTGCGAATACCGGATTCGAAGTTTTCCTCGGCCCGCCAACCCAGTTCTTTCTCCAATTTGGATGCATCAATGGCGTAGCGACGATCATGCCCTGGTCGATCTTTCACGTAAGCGATTTGGGTGCGATAACTTTGCCTATCCGCTCGTGGCGACAGCTCGTCAAGCAAGTCACACAGCGTGTGCACAACCTCGAGGTTATTGCGTTCGTTGCGGCCGCCAATGTTATAGGTCTCGCCAACCCGGCCCTGGTTTAGAACCATCCGAATTGCGCTGCAGTGGTCTGTGACGTAAAGCCAGTCACGCACGTTTTTTCCATCGCCGTACACCGGCAAACTCTTGCCAGCAACGGCGTTGCTAATCATCAACGGAATAAGTTTCTCCGGGAAATGATACGGGCCGTAGTTGTTGGAACAATTCGTCGTGAGCGTCGGCAAACCGTGGGTGTGATGTGCCGCGCGTACTAAGTGATCAGACGCCGCCTTGGAGGCCGAATACGGGCTATTGGGTGCGTAGGTATGGGTCTCGGTGAACGCCGGTTCATCAAAACCTAGCGAGCCATACACTTCGTCGGTACTCACATGCAAAAACCGAAACGCCGCTTTGTCGGTATCGTTAAGCCCACTCCAATAGCCGCGGGTGGCTTCAATCAGACGGAACGTACCAACAACATTAGTTTCGATGAATTCGGCGGCACCGTGGATCGAGCGATCAACATGGCTTTCCGCGGCGAAATTAACGATGGCGCGCGGCTTAACTTCTGCCAGCAAACGGTCCATCACATCGCGGTCGCCGATATCACCCTGTACAAAGCGGTAACGGGGGTGGTTTGCCACGTCGGCCAACGACTGCAAATTGCCTGCGTAAGTCAGCTTATCTAAGTTGACAACACCGCCTTGCTCGTTGGCGAGCCACTGGCGGATAAAGTTCGAGCCAATAAAGCCCGCGCCACCTGTTACGATAATCATAACGTTCCAAACTTGTATAAACGCGGCATTTTATCAGTGGCTTTCCGTCGCGAGAAATCCTAGCGGAGGACGCGTTCTCATCAAATCCGCGCGTTTTACGACTTTTTATTCAATTCGATCAGCTTTGCATACTTGGCGAACGCGGCAAAACAGCTTACCGCCACGTGCGCAAAGCCCGGCCCGCCGTCGAGAAAGCCGCGTCTCAGGACGTAAAACTTTATGAACCGAGACAGTGGGCTCAAGACCAACTTTGCGTAGCCCGCGCGTACCCCTTGCGCGTACAACGCTTCGGCGTGCAGCGTGGAATAGTGGTTTTGCTTCTGCAAGTAGGTCGCGACGTCTTCGGCGGAATCATGTAGCAGATCGCCGGTCAGTTGCCCAACCGGCTCTGTGGTGATCACTGCTTCGTGGACTGGATCGTTGCTCCACCCGGCGTACTGCCGGTGAAACAGCCGGAGCGACCAATCTGGATAGCCTTCACCGTGGGTGAGCCAGCGGCCCAAAAAGCGATTGCGCCGCGGCATCTTGTAGGCGTAAATCGTTCCATTAGCGATTACGCGCCGAATGCTCGTCTCAAGCGCAGGCGTGACTCGCTCATCGATGTCCAGACACAGCACCCAATCATTGCGCGCTGCCGCCACCGCGAATTGCTTTTGTTTGCCGAACCCTAGCCAAGCTTGCTCAACCACACGACAGCCCCGCATTTCGGCAATGGCGCGGGTGGCATCGGTCGATCCAGAATCGACCACCAGCACTTCATCGGCAAAGCCAACACTGTCGATGCAATCGCCGATCTGTCCCGCAGCGTTCTTGGCGATGATGCATACCGAAAGTGAGATGCGATCGTGAGCAACGGGGCGGGGTTCAGTCATATCAAGCCGGAGTTTACGCGAACCACCGTGGCGCGGAGCCCGGTTGCAACGACTCGGCGGATGCCAAACTGAAGCAGCACAGCGTCCCGAACCGCACTGAGACCGTTAGAATCTTGCCATGCCTTCGCCCGAGCACCTGCTATTGGTCAAACTTTCGTCGCTTGGCGACGTCATTCACAATCTGCCGGTGGCAACCGATATCCGACGCGCATTTCCCGATGCAAACCTCGATTGGGCAACCGAAGCGCCGTATGCCGCTCTCGTTGCGCTGCATCCCGCCGTCCGCGACGTGCTTCCCATTCATTTGCGTGCGCTGAAGTCGCGCTGGTACGACCCTGCCGCGTGGAGGCAATTGTTCGACGACAAACAACACCTCGCGAGCCGCGTCTACGACCTCGTGATTGACACGCAGGGACTGACCAAGAGTGCAATCCTCGCCAGCTGGGCCAACGGGCCGATCGCGGGCTTCGACCGCGACAATATTCGTGAGCCATTTGCGAGCCGCTGGTACCAACACCGCTACGCAATCTCACAAAAACGCCATGCTGTGGAACGTAATCGCGCACTGGCCGCCGCCGCATTGGGTTATGACCTTAGCGGCGCTTGTGATTACGGGCTGCCGACCGGCTGGTCCGCGCCGCCTGCGCTGTCGGTGAGACCGTATGTGGTGTGTTTACACGCAACCAGTCGTGCCGATAAATATTGGTCCGCCGATGCGTGGGTGGCGCTCGGCAAACAACTCAATGATGTGGGCCAGCACGTTGTTTTCCCGTCGGGCAACGCCAAGGAATTTGCGCAAAGCCGGTATTTGGCGAAACAACTCGCGGCCGCTACCGCAATGCCCGGCAAATCATTCGCCGACACTGCTGCCATGCTATTCCACGCAACGGCGGTGGTGGGGGTCGATACCGGCCTTGCGCACTTATCGGTCGCGCTCCGACGCCCCACCATTGGGCTGTATATCAGCACCGAACCTGCCCTAACGGGGCTCCACAGCGGCGGTGGGCCTGTCGTCAATCTTGGCGGCGGCAGCCGGGAAAAACCGGCATCGATACCGGTCGCCGAGGTCATGCAACGTGTCGATGCGTTGATACGTGGTGGAGTAACTATCTAGTGCTGCGCTTTGGCTACACATTGCTAATGCATTTCGCGATGCCGTTAATCTTGTTACGGCTCTGGCTGCGCGGGCGCGCAGAATCGGGCTACCGCAAACAGATCGGCGAACGCTTCGGTGGCATCGATCAAGGTAGCGTTTCGAGCGATTTATCCACCCGCAGCATATGGATTCATGCGGTATCGGTTGGCGAGGTGCGCGCAGCGGTGCCGCTGGTTGCCGCTCTACGCGCGCAATGGCCGGAAGCGCCGGTTGTTTTAACTTGTATGACGCCGACCGGCCGCCGCACCGCGCTAGATCTCTTCACCAATGCCGTGACAGTTTGTTATCTCCCCTACGATTTACCGTGGGCGCTCGCTCGTTTCATCAAACGCTGGCAGCCGATGATGCTGGTCATCATGGAGACCGAGTTATGGCCAAACTTGTTGGCGGCTTGCTCGGCGCGCCGTATTCCGGCATTTCTTGCCAATGCGAGGTTGTCGGAGAAATCTCGAAGCGGGTACGCTCGGTACGGGTTCATTCGGGCACTTGTGAGGTCAGCCTTTGGCCAATTCCACACGGTCACCGCGCAATCCGACGCCGACGCGCAACGGTTACGCTCGCTCGGTGCTACGCGCGTGGTTGTGACGGGAAATCTGAAGTTCGATATGACGGTCGATGTACACCTCGTTGAGCGTGGCATGACGTGGCGTTCAGCAGCTGCCTCCGCTGTTGCTCCTGCTGTTGCTCCTGCTGTTGCAACCTCCAGCCGCCCAATCCTGCTGCTGGCGAGCACGCGCGAGCACGAAGAAATGACGTTGGTAAATGCCTATCAATGCATGTTTGCCGGCTTTTCATCCTCAACACGGCCACTGCTCGTGATTGTGCCGCGCCATCCTTCACGCTTTGACGACATCGCCGCCCGTATTGAACACGCCGGTCTTTCACTGCAAAAACGCAGCATTAATCAGGCACCGGCCGCAGACATCGACGTCTGGCTGGGCGATTCGATGGGGGAAATGCAGGCCTACTATGCGATGTGTGACGTGGCTATCATCGGCGGCAGCTTCCAGGCGCTCGGCGGGCAGAATCTGATCGAGGCGGCCGCCCTTGCCAAACCCGTCATCATGGGGCCATCAACGTTTAATTTTGCGGACGCGGTGCGCCTCGCGCTCGCCGCCGAAGCAATGATCCGTGTTGCGGATGCTGATGCAGCAATGGTTGCGGCAGCAGAACTGTTTGCCGCGCCGGAACGGCTAATGCGGATGGGTGAAAACGCGCTTCACTTTGCCCAAGCACACGGCGGCGCAACGACGCGCACAGTTGAGATCATTCAGAACGCGCTGCGAGAAAATACAAAACCCTAGTATTAACGGGTATTTTCAGGCATTTTGTGCCGAAGATACCCGTTAATACTAGGGTTTTGTTTTCGTATACGGTCTAGCGTTGCAGCAACCGGTTTACTTCCGCCAAGTCGTCTTCGGTCAAACGACCCGCCGCTGACTTCAATCTGAGCTGCGCCAAGATAGTGTTGTACCGCGCTTGCTGCAAATCGCGACGGGTTTGGAACAGCTGCTGCTGCGAATTCAATACGTCAACGTTGGTGCGCACACCGACGTCTTTGCCGAGCAAGGTTGAATCCAACGAGGACTTCGACGAAATAAGTGATGCCTCAAGCGCTTTGACCTGCGCAACACCACTCGTGACATTCAAAAACGACGAACGCACGTTCTGTGCGACGCTACGTTTACTGTTTTCGAGGTTCTGTTCAAATTGGTCGCGCGCCGAAAGAGACTGGCGAATTCTGGACTGGGTGCCGCCGCCCGAGTAAATCGGAACATTCAACGACAAACCTAGCTGGGTGGATTTTGAGACCAATGCGCCAGACAATGTTGATGTCGTCGAAGGTGCGTTGTTGTAGCCGTACGAGCCTACCAAGTCGAGCGTCGGATAGTGCCCGGCTTTAGTTCGATCAACTTCTTTCATGGCAATTTCAAATAGCGCGCGGGATTGGGCAATCGTCGGGCTGGCTTCTTCGGCGGCAGCGACCCATTTTTCCGGGTCGGAGGGGGACGGCAGCGGCAAGGCAACGTTATCTTTTAACACCGACAGTGATGGTGCTCTTTTGCCGATCAGTTGTTGGAGGGCGTTTTTCTTGATTTCGAAATCGGCCTGATCAAAGATTTCTTTCGAAATCGCCAAATCGTATTTGGCTTGCGCTTCGTAGGTGTCCACAATGGTTGAGGTACCTACTTCAAAGTTACGCTTGGCGGCCGCCAGCTGCTCGGCAAACGCTTTCTTCTGCGCGGCAGACAGCTCAACGTTGTCTTGCGCGAGCAGCACATCAAAGTACGCTTGTGCCGTCCGCGTGATCACATTTTGTTTGGCGTCGGCAAGCACCGCTTCGGCTTGTTTAACCTGTAACGCCGCTTGGTCAACCGCAATCCATGTTTGCATGCGAAACAGCGGCTGGGTAAGGGACAACGAATAACCTTTGTTGGTGTAGTCGCGTGAGGTTGATGTGCCGGCGAACTCAGTTTCGCTACTGACTCTAGTCGCTGAGCCGCCAAAACCAATAGACGGTAGCGTCGCTGCGCGCGCTTGCGGGCTGGCTTCCTTAGCGGCATCGTAGGCAAACCGCGCCGCAGAGAATACGGGGTCCTGTGCAACGGCATCGCGGTAGATCTGCACGAGGTCGGCGGCGGAGACGCTAAATGCACCGCTCAGCAAAGACGCGGCAAACAGGCCACCTACAGCGTGACGAAGAATAGGGTTTTTCATATGAACTCAGGACCTAGAAGCAAAGAATATGGACGGCCGTTATAAGAAGCAAGCCAATGTTTAGTCGCCACGCGCTGGTTGGTAGCCGCATTGTTGCAATCAATTGATCAATAAAACGGTACTGTCGGATCGACCTCTCTCGACCATGCGTCAATACCACCTTCGAGATTATGAAGGTTCTCAAAGCCTTGGCGCTCTAAATATGCGACGACTTGCAGACTTCGAACCCCGTGGTGACAGATAACGACCGTAGGATGCGTTGAGTCGATCTCTTGGATGCGTGACGGAATTTCGCCCATCGGCAGGTGGGTGGAACCCGCAATGCTGGCCAATTTGAATTCCCAAGGCTCACGTACGTCGATCAGCCGAGGGCGCTTTTCGGTTTCAGCCTGCAACAGCAAATTCAGGTCTCGGGCAGAAAGCTGGCGCATCTTAGAACGTGAAGCGCGAAGGCTCAGCGGCGTTAATCAGCGGCGCGACCACCGTCTCGAACAGCTCAAGGGCGACCGTACTCTGCTCGCTAGTCTTGGTGTAAAGCATCGCTTTCATTGCCGGCGCGTCGCCAATGATGGCGAACAATCGACCGCCGACGGCCAAATGTGGCAAATACGCGGCAGGCAAAACCGGCAGCGAACCGGTGACTACGATCACATCAAATTGTTGCTGTGGGTCGATAAAGTTGGCGGGCGACCTTGCCGCGTCCCCAATGGTAATTTCAACGTTACCGATACCGGCAGTGGCCAACTTTGCCGCGGCGCTGATCGCAAGTGACTCGAAGTATTCGATGGAGGCAACCTTTGCGGCGCGGCTGGCCAACAGCGCGCTGAGATATCCCGACCCGGTGCCGATTTCTAGCACCCGTTCATGCGGCTTTGGCGCGACTTCTTGCAAAATGCGCGCCTCAAACTTCGGCGCCAACATTACTTGACCTTCGCCAAGCGGGATTTCCATATCCACAAACGCCAGCGATCGGTATGCAGCGGGTACGAAGTCTTCACGCTTAACGGTAAACAACAATTCAAGCACGGATTGGTCGAGAACCTCCCAGGTGCGGATTTGTTGTTCAACCATGTTGAAACGGGCTAGTTCGATGTCCATGAATTCGTGTGCTTTGGAAAAGTGCCGCGTGAATTTTAACAAATAGGCACGGCGGCGCTATTTAAGTGCCTGCGTTCCTGCCTCGCTGGCGGCCTCAATTTCTGTGGCCGGCGCGTGAAGCGAGCGAATCAACATATCGGTGTGGGTCTGTAGGTACGCTTTAGGGTCAATATCTTTAGCGCCACAAACGTCAAACGAATGACGCCACAACATCAGCATCACCACTGGCGCGGCGCAGATACGCGGCACGTAATCCATCGGCACGGCGCGGAATTCGCCGGCCTTTATGCCGCGTTCGATGACGTAGACAAACAGCCCCATGGCGCGGGTGATAACTTCATCGTGATAGAAAGCGGCGAGTTCCGGAAAATTGCCGGATTCGGACATCATTAGTTTAGTAATGCCGCCTAACTTGGTGCCGCCGATCTGCTCCCACCAAGTGTTGATCAGGTCGCGCATTAAATCTGGCGATGACCCTTCATAGGCGCGCATGTAGGCTTCGTACTCAGTGATACGCGATACAATGCCTTCTTCGATGACCGACTTAAACAGTTCTTCTTTACTGTCAAAGTACAGGTAGAGCGTGCCCTTCGAAACACCCGCTCGTTTTGCAATATCGTCTAGCCTTGTCGCGGAGAAACCTTTCTCGATAAAGAGCTCGAGTGCGGCAGCCGCAAGCTCACCCGGGCGCGCATCTTTGCGACGCTCCCAGCGGGGCTCAATTAATTTGGCTAACGGACACATCAGGCTTCTTTAATGACCGGTAAGTCATTAAGATACGCCTCCGACCCATTTCCGTCAAGTTATTAACCAATTCGATTTGCGGCAGAACCCGCCTTCTAGTAATGTGTCGATATCGCTAGGGGTTCCGTGCCGATATTGGTGCGGATGAGACAGACCCTTAGAACCTGATGCGGGTAATGCCGCCGTAGGGAAGCGAAGCCGTAGCCCGCACTTGCACCCCGCCGCTACCGCTTCGCGCTCTCTATGTAACCACCTCTGAGAGCGCAACATGAACGCACCCACCAATCCCAAATTCCTCGAATCTACCGCAACGGTGGATGAAGCCGCCGTCAAGCCCTTGCCGAATTCGCGCAAGGTATACATTGAAGGCTCGCGCCCGGACATTCGCGTACCAATGCGCGAAATTTCACAAGCGGATACGCCGCTCGCGATGTCAGCCGACGGCAAGGGTGAAAAGAACGCCGCGATTTTTGTCTACGACACCTCCGGCCCCTACACCGATCCGAATGTGACGATCGACATCCGTTCCGGCTTGGCACCGCTACGTGAAAAATGGATTGAAGAACGCAACGACACCGTGCAACTCGACGGCCCATCTTCCCAATTCGGTGTTGAACGATTAAATGACGCCAAGCTCGATGAGCTGCGTTTTAACTTAAAGCGCAAACCGCGAGTTGCAAAAGCCGGCGCAAATGTTTCACAGATGCATTACGCCAAACGCGGCATCGTCACGCCGGA
>JACMOJ010000159.1 GCA_014378085.1 Burkholderiales bacterium
ACTACCCGCGGCTGGCACCGTCGGCGTGTTCTCGCCGGCCGGGCCGCCGGTCGCGGAACGCGTGCAGCGCGGCATCTCACGATTGGAAGCGCTTGGTTATCGGTGCATCGTCGCCGATGATGCGTTGGGTGCCCACGAATATTTCTCGGCGACCGACGAAACCCGTTTGGCAAGCTTTAACAAACTTGTTGCTAACCCCGACGTCGACGCGATGATGATGACGCGCGGCGGTTACGGTATCTCGCGCATCGTGCATCGTATCGATTGGCCAGCCGTCGCAAAGTCTGGCAAAATTTTGTGCGGGTTTTCGGATTTCACCGCCATCAACCTTGCTGCCATTGCCAAAGGCAACTATGTGACCCTTGCCGGCGCAGGCGTGGCGACCGACTTTGGCGACGAATCCTACCAGGGCCAAGTCGCCGACGATCATGCCTTTATGGAACAACACCTTTGGCCAATACTGCGCGGCGAATCCATCTCCGTGACGGTGGATGTGGATCACCAATGCGCCGCTCAAACACTCAGCGGCCCAATCTGGGGCTCCAATCTTTCGTTGGTCAGCGATCTCATCGGCACCCCGTTTATGCCGGACATCGCTGGCGGCATATTTTTTCTTGAAGAAATTGGCGAACGCCCTTATGCCACAGAGCGGATGATCTGGCAGCTATTCCATGCGGGTATCTTGCAGAAGCAGCGCGCGATTCTGCTCGGCGATTTTAATGACTGCGAGCCAGAGCCAAACCGTTTTCCTTACGCAATGTCGCACGTCGTCACGACACTCCGTCGGATGGTAAATTGCCCGGTGCTGACGAACTTTCCGTTCGGTCACATCGCCCGCAAACTCACCATTCCATTCGGTGCGGATGCCAGCCTCACCATTGCCGACGGGCGCTACCGCGTGTCGTTCTAACCGCATGGCAACCTTCACGGGAATGCACAAATGAGCGAAGCCGACACAAGCCAAAGCCTTCGGACGGCATACCGCGCATGCAATCTTTGCGAGGCGATTTGCGGACTTACGTTTCAGATCGACAGGAAAACAATTGTCAGCATACGCGGTGACAACGACGATCCATTTTCGCGCGGTCATATTTGTCCCAAAGCGATTGCCCTCAAAGATATCCACGAGGATCCTGATCGGCTACGCACCCCGGTAGTGCGCGATGGCACGACATGGCGTCCGATTGCATGGGATGACGCCTTTGATCTCGTTGCACAGCGTCTGGCCGCCATCATCCGCGAACACGGTAACGATGCCGTGGCGTTGTACGCGGGAAATCCCAACGTTCATAACTTTGGCCATTTGTTGAATTTCCCGCCGATTGCCAAGCTCATCGGCAGCCGTAACGTCTTCTCGGCGTCATCGGTTGATCAGATGCCGCAGCAGCTGGTTTCGTATTGGATGTTTGGCCACCAGTTCCTGATTCCCATTCCCGATATCGACCACACCGACTATTTTCTGATTCTCGGCGGCAACCCGATTGCCTCAAACGGCAGCATGATGACGGTGCCCGATGTGGCCAAACGCCTGAAGGCGATCCAGACTCGCGGCGGCAAAGTGGTGGTGGTCGACCCAAGACGCACCGAAACGGCTGAAATTGCGTCAGCACACCATTTTATCCGCCCCGGCAGCGACGCCGCCTTTCTCGCCGCGCTCATCAACACTCTGCGCGAAGAGAACCGGTTGCGACTCCCGCCAGCCGAACAATTATCAGGCCTCGACCTCGCGCTTGATGCCATCAAGCCGCTCACGCCCGAACGCGTCGCCGCTTTCACCGGCATTGCGGCAAATCACATCCGCGCAATCGCACGCGAATTCGCGAATGCCAAGTCGGCGGTCGCCTACGGACGGATGGGCACGGCAACACAAGCCTTCGGCGCAACGAATCAATGGCTCATCTATCTACTTAACCTCGTGACGGGAAATCTCGACCGTGTTGGTGGTGTGTTACCAACCAACCCGGTGCTGCCGATCACAGGTCCGGGTACCCGCGCGGGCGGTCATGGGCGTTGGCATTCGCGGGTGCGCAGGCTGCCGGAAACCAACGGTGAGCTACCGGTGGCAGCCCTTGCCGAGGAGATGCTGACACCCGGAGACGGCCAGATACACGCGCTTTTTACGTCAGCGGGTAACCCCGCGCTCTCGACCCCCAACGGCAAGCAACTCGACCGCGCCTTGGCGGGGCTGTCGTTTATGGTCAGCGTCGATATTTACGTGAACGAAACCACGCGCCATGCCGACGTCATCCTGCCACCGACGTCGGCTTTGAATCACGATCACTATGACTCGGTGTTTAATGCGCTCGCCGTCAGAAACGTGACGCGCCTGAATCATGCACTGTGGCCGCGCGAGACCAATGAACGTTACGACTGGGAGATCTTCGCCGGTATCGGCACGCGTTTGGCCAGCGCACTCGAACGCGAGTATCGATTGCCGCCGAGTGTCAGGGACGTTGTCGCAGCCGCCACCGCACGTCATCCTCAGCTGACATTCGCGCAAATTGTGAGCGAACCACATGGCATTGATCTCGGCCCTCTCGCGCCGTCACTTTTCGCCCGTCTTCAAACTGCCGATGGCAAAATCCAATGCGCGCCGCCGCAGTTGATTGCCGACATTGCCCGTGTGGAAGCCGCGCTCAACGCGCCTCCATCGGCGTTGCAGCTCATTGGCCGGCGCCACGTGCGCAGCAATAACTCTTGGATGCACAATAGCCACCGCTTAGTGAAAGGAAAACCGCGCCATCAGCTATTGATGCACCCGGCTGACTTGGCGGCGCGCTCGCTGTCCGATGGACAAATGGTGAAAGTCACCTCCCGCATTGGCGAAGTCAACATCACTGTCCTCGCCAGCGAGGATTTGATGCCCGGCGTCGTTTCAATCCCGCACGGTTTTGGCCACCAACACGTCGGCGTCAAGCAATCGATCGCGGCGGCTTGTGAGGGCGTCAGCGCCAATGATCTGACAGATGAGGCAGCCGTGGATGCGGTGTCGGCCAACGCTGTTCTCAATGGCGTGCCGGTAAGTGTGAGTGCGGTTTGAGTCGATGGGCATGTCAGTCAACCGGTGGGTCTATTTTGGCGTTTGTCGATTTGGCAGCCACCAACACCGGCATGCAACCGCCAGCACGCAAGTAACGTCGAGACCGCATTCCACTGCGCCCGTCATCGGGGAACAGGCGGAAACCGTCGTTACACGTCCACGCAACTAACGTACAAACACATTCAGGAGACAAACATGAGAAAAGTCGTTGCCGCATTGACCATCGCGATCCCGTTTTGCCTTGGCACTACCGCCGCGTTGGCCGAAGAAAAAGCCGCGCCCACACAACAGAGCAAGATGGCCTACTGCAACAAAGAGGCTGTCGACAAAAAGGGCGATGAGCGCAAAGCGTTCATGTCCGAATGCCTCACCAACAAGCAGGCGCGCCAGCAAGACAAGATGAAATCTTGCAACAAAGACGCTGAGGGCAAGAAAGGCGACGAACGCAAAGCGTTCATGTCTGAGTGCCTGAAGAAGTAATTTTGCAGCAGACGAGACTGAAAGGCGGGCGAGTTGAAGTCGCCCGTTTTTTATTGAAACTCTCGTATTGACGCGCTGTTTGAAGCACAACTAGCCGAAGATGCCCGCAGAATGGACAGTTTGGCGGCTTAAACTAACTACAGCATCACCGGTTTGTCGGACTGCTCGTTGGTTTGCACACCCTGCACGGGATAGTAGAACGCGAGTTCTACACCCACTTTATGAATTGCAGTTACGCTGCCCGCGCGGAAATCCCCCTTACGGAAATGCAATTCCAGTTCTTTGCAAATCGCGCGCCAACGCTCCTCACCCACCTTCGTATGAATCCCGCGGTCGGCGATGATCTCGACTTTGCGATCGGCGAGCAGCACGTAGATCAACACGCCGTTATTCTCGTCCGTATCCCACACACGCAAGCCGGAAAACACCTCCAGCGCGCGCGCACGCGAGGTCAAGCCAGCCCACAATTGTTGGGTGTGCAATTCCGCCTCAACCACAAACCGGACTTGACCACGGTGCGTGCACTCGCTAGCCGCGACGGCCGATTCCACCGCCGCCAGCGTCTCGTGGTTGAACGCGCGCCGTGCAATGAGTGGCGACATCAAAACATGACGCATAAATCGTCTTAGCCAGTGCATTACCAGTCTCCCGAGGCGCCGCCGCCGTCAAAGCTGCCGCCGCCGCCGGAAAAGCTATCTCCACTTCCACCGCCGCCACCGGACCAGCCTCCGCCGCCCACACCACCGCCACCGCCACCCCAACCACCGCCGCGCCCGCCAGAGAAATTCAGCAGGCCGGCGAAAAGCGCGATGACAAAAACAATGACGCCGATAAAGATCGGAAACACCATACCGCCAAGCAGAAACCACGCCGCAACGCCAGTCACACCAGCCGTGGCAGTTGCGCCAACGAAACGACCGAGCAAACTTCTCAACAACGGTGCAACAAAGATCGCGGCAAAAATTCCCAGCACCAAAAACTCACCGCCATCGATCGATTTGGACGACTGCTTCTTCTTTGCCGGTGGCGGAAGCGCCTCGCCATCAATGACCGACGCAATTTTATCCACACCGCTGTAGATACCTTCGCCATATTTGCCTTCGCGAAAGTGCGGTGCCACCACCTCGGCGATGATGCGCTTACTCGCCGCGTCGGTTAGCGTGCCCTGTATGCCGGGCCCGGTGAGAATTTGCATTTTGCGATCCCCCTTCGCAATCACAAACAACACGCCGTCGTCAACGCCCTTCCGCCCTAACTTCCAGCTCTCGGCGACACGCAGTGTGTAGTCGAAAATTGCTTCAGGCGCGGTGGTGTCGACGACCAGTACGGCGATCTGGCCACCTTTCTTTTGTTCAAAGACACGAATGCGCTCAGTGATACGCGCTTCGTCCTCAGGCCCCAGCGCCGCCGCCAAATCGGTAACGCGCTTTTCAAGCTTGGGGATGTTCTGCAGATCGCCCTCTGCCGCCATTGCCGGAATCGAGAACCCAGCGATGCTCGCGAGCAGCACAACCGCAACAACAACTGCCCTCACCATGAGATGCGAGGGCAGCCGAGCCGGATGATGCGTGTAGACCCGCCGAGTGTTCACTGGCGCAACCTGTCTAGATGACTATTGCGAGTAAATTATTTAGACGGCGCAGGGGTGGTGGTAGGGGCGGGGGTAGGGGCAGGGGCGGGGGCGGGGGCGCCAAAATTCACTTTAGGCGGTACCGCAATTGCCTTTTCGTTTTCCACCGTGAACTGCTCTTTCACTTTATAACCAAATATCATCGCCGTCAGGTTGCTCGGAAACTGGCGAGCAAGCACGTTATAACTCTCCACTGACTCGGTAAAACGTTTACGTGCCACGGTAATGCGATTTTCCGTGCCTTCCAACTGCGATTGCAGATCGCGGAAATTGGCGTCGGACTTCAACTGCGGGTAATTTTCAGACACCACTAGCAAACGCGAAAGGGCTGATGACAATTCGCCCTGCGCTGCTTGAAAATTTTTCACCGCTTGCGGGTTGGTTAGCGCCTCTGCGGTCATGTTGATGGAACCAACCTTCGAACGCGCGTTAGTCACACCAAGCAAGACGTCCTTTTCTTGCGCGGCAAATCCTTGCACGGTCGCGACGAGATTGGGGATCAGGTCGGCACGACGTTGGTACTGGTTCAGCACCTCCGCCCACGCTTTCTTAACCGCTTCGTCTTTTGATTGAAAATCGTTATAGCCACAGCCGCTCAGCGTCAACGCCGCAGCCACACCCAACAGTACAAGAATTTTGCGCATCGTATTCCTTTCGAAAAAAAGCGGAAAGTTGGCAGCAATGTCACCGCGACCAGTAAGTGAGGACACCCTGATGTTTTACAAGCCCCCCGCCAGCGTCGTTTTAGCGAGCTGGAGGTCTTCCCACGCTTTCAGTTTTTCGGGCAAGTTTCGTAACAAATAAGCCGGATGGTACGTCGCAATCACCGGAATGTCGCGATAAGTATGTACCCGGCCGCGCAGCGCGGCCATTGCCGCGTCGGAACCAGTAAGACGGCTAATAGCCGTCTTACCCAGCGCCACAATAATTTTGGGACGAATCAGGTCGATCTGTCGATCAAGCAACGGCGCGCAGGCTGCGGCCTCTTCGGGAAGCGGTGTTCGATTGCCTGGCGGGCGGCACTTCACGACGTTGGCGATATACACCTCGCGGCCGCGCTGTAGCCCTGCAGCGCTCAGCATGGCATCGAGCAACTTACCGGCTTGCCCGACAAAGGCTTCACCCGTCTGGTCTTCTTCGGCACCCGGGCCTTCACCAATAAACAGCCAGTGTGCAGACGTTGCGCCCACGCCAAACACCACTTGTTTGCGTTGTTTACAAAGCACACACGCCGCACAGCCCGCCGCAATTTCGGCCAGCGTCTTCCAGTCAGCGTGGGCAATTTTTTCTAATCGGGCGGGGTCTGCCGGCATGGGAGCATGAACCGTGACCAGCTTCGCAGCAACGGGAGAAACCTTGGCTGCCGCCGCTCGTTGAGTTGACGCAGGCACTGGGGCGGTAGCGGTAGCGGTAGCGGCTGCAATAGCCTGTGCAGGAGGTGAAATTGGCGGTGAGGCAGGTGCCGACGAGACGCTTTCGTGCACCAGCCCTCTCATCTCAAAATGAGACCACAGCTCCATCTCCAGCAAATAATCTTTATCGAGGCGCATGTGGAACCGATGCTTTGATGTTCAGGCCAAGGAAAAGCGCGTCTTCACGGCCGGTGACTGCGGGATAGTAATCGCGCCGGAGCCCAAGCTGGCGAAAGCCGAAGCGCGCATAGAGCCGGAGCCCGGCAATATTGGTGGGTCGCACTTCGAGGTAAATCACCTCACACTTGGTCGGGCCCGCCTCAGCAATCAAGTGCTGAAGAATGGTCGCACCGATTCCGCGCCCCTGCCAATGTTTGGCGACAGCAAGGTTGAGGAGATGCATTTCTTCGAGGGCGGGCATGGTGACGCTGTAACCCACCAATTCGTCGCCGTGCCACGCACCAATACAATCGTAGGCCGAATAGAGTGAATCGCGAAAATTGCCGTGCGTCCATGGGAACGCATAGACGCTGGATTCGATGGCGACAACCGCCGGGAGCTGGTGCTCCGCCAGCTTTTGAAAACGCAGCGAGACGGGCTCAACTTTTAGTTGCGCACTCATGGCGCCACGCCCGCCATACCTGCCACCCCCGCCACGCTATCGGTCGCCCGAGCGTTTGCGATTGTGTTTGCGTTTGTGTTCGCGCTGGCGTTCGCGCTGGTGTTCGCGTTTGTGTTCGTGTTTGTGTTTACGTTTATGTTCGCGGCGGCTTTCGTCCGGCGTTCTTCAATGGTCAGCGCGACCTTATTGCGTACGTAGAGTGGCGCGGCGTCGTGTGGTCGAATGGTTGCCGCGCTGCCCATTTTGGCGAGCATGCGTTGTGCCACGCGAATCAGATCTGCGGCTGACGGAAAGACCGGCGCATTCCCCACCTCAATCGAAATCAGTTTGTTGGCCGTGAGTGCGGTGGCAAGTGCGGGAACGGCAAAAGCACTGCCGACTCCTGTCCAGCAACCGGCCGAACGATGTGGCGTTAATTGAGGAACGACCAACCGCTCAAAATCTTCGGGCTTGAGCAGACAAGGTGTAACCACCTCGGCAAACCCAGTCGGCGCACTTGCGTCAACCACATAAGCGGCAAGGTAGATTTCCCCCATTCGTGCATCGGTTGCGACGACGATATGCTCCGCCCCGCCACGACGCGCGGCCTCGGCTAAGGCCAGCGGTGTCGGGATGCCAATGACGGGCTTCCGCAACCCATACGCCAGCCCCTGCGTTACGCCACAGGCGACCCGAACACCGGTAAACGAGCCAGGACCCTGTCCAAACACGACAACGTCCAGATCGCGCACCGCGAGCCCGACCTCCGCTAACAATGCACGCATCGTCGGCAATGCCAATTCACTGCTTTGTTGTCCGGCATCCGCAATTTCTCGCGATGCAAGCTGCTCACCACGCACGACGGCGACGGAGATCGACTCAGACGATGTTTCAAACGCGACAATATTGGCAGCCGGATGCATCGCCAAATTATAGCGGTCGGGCCAAATGCAGGCTGAAGGTGATGTCTGACTGCGTACCGCGCTTGTCCACCCGCCAGCCTACGCGGCAGCCCACCTAGTAGCCTACAGAGTAGCCCACACAGCAGCACATACAGCAGCCCACACGGCCGCGACAGCAAACCGGGGAATTGCAAAGTCGCCATTCGGCGGCTGTTTTGAGACACAAGCGCCTGAAAGTAGCCGTCCTTATTAGACTTTCTGTTTTCTGTAACACACTAGCCGTGCACTATGCTCACGTATTGGCGTGAGACGGTGAATAAAGAATGCGAAGGACGGCGGCAGATTACGCAAGGAATTCCAGCGGCGCAAAACGACCGTTCAACACCCGCGAGGCATCTAACCCCCACCATTTGCCGATCACGGTGCTGTACCCCGACCGGAAGTCCACGGCGAACGGTAAGTTGCCATTGCCATCGAGTCGGCCAAGCTGCGGTGCTTCCCCGTACATGCCGCCGCGCACTTTGCCGCCAACGGCAAATTGCACGTTCGCAGTACCGTGATCTGTTCCGTTGCTCTGATTTTCTTTGGGTCGACGACCGAACTCACAGTAGGTCATGATGAGTGAATCATCCCAGCGGTTAAGCTCTTGCAGCGCAGACTTCAGCGCGGCGATTCCATCCGCTAGGTCACGCAGCAGGTTGGCGTGTGTTCCCAGTTGATTCGCGTGTGTATCAAAACTGCCCATTGTCAATCGTATGACACCAATTCCAGCGTTGCTGGCCGCTAACTGCGCGGCAGTTCTGACCTGCCCGGCAAATGCGCTAGTCGGGAACGAGGTTTTAAATTGGTAGTTGGTGTTTAGCTTCGAGGCCGCATGCACCACCTCGGTCTCCACCGCGAGGATGTGTTTGAGCGCGCTATTGCGTTCATCGCGCCCCGCCTGCGCCAGCCTAGCGGTGCGAAGAAACTGTGCGGTGTCGGCAAGTGCGATGGTTCGTGTGCCATACCCTGACAAGGGGCCCATATCGTTCGAACCTACCACCACACCATCAGCCGCGTAGGCCTTCGGCGCGGGGTTCTGGGCAAACGTACGCGCAAGCCATCCCGCGTCCAAATACTCCTCACTCTTCGACGCCGTATCCCAAATTTCAATGGAGCGGAAATGCGACAAATTGGGATTTGGATAGCCAAGGCCTTGAATGACCGCAAGCTCCTTTCCCTCCCACATGCTGTGCAGCGGTTTTAGCGAGGGGTGCAGCGCTTCGCGCTCCGTCAAATTGATGAGACTGGCGCGCTCCAGCGCGATCCGCGGCCGCAACGACGAATACAGCGGGTCGTTGAACGGCACAACCGTATTGAGACCGTCATTGGCGCCCTTCAACTCAATCAAAATGAGCAGCTTGCTATACGGCGATTGTGGCAACACATTTGCTGCGCCTAGACTCGATGTGGCAGCTGCCGAAGTTGGGGGTGCGGGAGGTGTTTGCGCCCACGCCACACCATTGACGCTTCCAAAAATCGGCGCGGCGGCTGACATCGCCGCAATGCTTGAAGCATGTAGAAAGTTTCTGCGGTTCATCATCATTCCTTTGCTTTTTGGCGTCCTTCCTTCATTTCAATTGGTAGGCAGGATCTGATACAAATGTCCGCGCCCAATCCGCAGGTCTACCGCCGACGGGCAACTGGCGAGGCGCGACTGCCAACACCACCTTGGACATATTGGCGAGGTTGTCCTTGGCGTTGGGTTGATTAAAGTTTGAAGACCACCCTTCAAGATTCCAATTCAGCGCGGCCATGGCACGCTCTGCGATGCGCTGCTGTCGCTGTGCGCGCCCCGGTGGCGACGGCGTGCCGCTGCGATCTGCCATCTCGTCGAGCGCATTCATCACCGGCTCCATCCGATCTTCATTTCTAAACAGTCGATCCACAAACTGTTTTCGGCCTAATAACGTCGCAGAGTTGATCCACACCTCGCCACCCGGCCAACCCTTTACATTCGGCGGCGAAAACAAGTTTTGCCCCAACTGTGCGGACGCAAACACAAACGGGCGCAAGTTTGGTGTCGTGATGTCGAATAACTTAAGCGTGCCGACCACAAATTCAACCGGCGATTTCACAAGGCTCCCACGATTTTCTGCCGCATAAAATGCATCGGATACCAGCATTGCCTGCATTAACTTTGCAATGTTGTAGCCAGAATCGCGAAACACAGTCGCCAACTTGGCAACTTCCGCTTCATCGGGTGTTGACGAAACAAACTCGCGCCAAAGTTTGCGGGTTATAAACACCGCGGTTTCTGGTCGCTTCAATATCAGGTCCAGCGCTTGTTCCCCTTCAAAATTGCCGCGCTGACCAAAGATCGTCTTCACGCCCGCGTCGTGAATACCGCGCCGAAACAAGAATTCTCCCGTCTCGCGATCCAGCGACCAACCGGTAAAGGCACGCGCCATCTCCTTAATGTCCTGCTCGCTGTAATTCCCCTCGCCTAGCGTAAAAAGCTCCATCACCTCGCGCGCGAAATTTTCATTTGGCTGTTCACGGCGGCTAGTCGCATTGTCCAGATAAATCAACATTGCCGGGTCGCGCGCCACTTGCCGCAGCATCGAACCAAAATTGCCCAGCGCTTGTTTGCGTAACAACACGTGTTGCTGGTACATCAAACTGCTGTATCGGACTTTTTGTTGACTGGTGGCAAAGTGGTTATGCCAAAACAGCGTCATCTTTTCAGTTAGCGGCGACGGTGTATTTAGCATCTCCCGAAACCACCATTCGCGCAAATCAATCGCCCGTTCATTGTTCAGCCGTTGCTCGGCCTGACGCTCTTCTGGTGTCATGTCACGCAGCTTGCTCGCGGGCGTTATTGGAATCGTCACCCACACCGGTGGCGGCGTCATCGCCACATCGCGAGTCCCTGCAAGAAGTTGGTCTGCCGCCTGTTTGCGACTCAATCCCATCATCGCATCGATATCCGTCATCGCTGCGGCGAAGCCGGTACGATTCAGTAGATGCCGTGCATCATGTTGGGTGAGTTTGTCGTCAGGCTTGGCGTGCGCAACCCCGGCAACTCCGACAACCCCACAAATCATGGTTGCCACGAGAGCAGCGAAAAAATTCCGCAGGATATTTTTTCTCGATATAGGCTTCATGTTGTCACCAATCTTCAATGTTCCGCTTTATTCGGTGGTGTCATCTATCGAAACATCAACCCAAGTCTTCTACTTAATGTCGTAACGATCCGCTGGCGTTAGCAACGCCGCCAGAGACGACGGCTCATCGCGCTTTGCGGCAAGGGCCTTCTTCGCCTCCTTGTCACCTTTGAGATACGCATTCCAAAACATGAGGCTGGCCGCCTTTACATCACTTTGAATTTCATCGTCGCGTTCCGATGAGACTTTGCGGGCGAACGTTTGGCCACCGAACACCGAATGATCACCGCCCCCCATCACCAGCAGGTACTTGTCTCCGGCGGGCATGTGCGTATAGGGCAGTGTGCGATCTTCTGCGGTTGTGGCGTCGTTCAACACCGCGCCGTCTTTGGTGCCGGTAATCGAGAAGAACGGAAGTCGAATATCGCCATACTGTTTTTCCATTCTCGTTTTGCTCCGGGCATTCGGACTAAAGGCAATGGCGGCTGCCACGCGTCTATCAAAGCCCGATTGGCCCCTCACGGCAGGGGACACTTGGCCTGCAATCGACAAAGTCGTCTGCGCGCCAAATGAATGTCCAGACATGCCGATTTTTCCGCTGTCGGCATTTTGGAAAATTGCATCCGTAGTAGCGCTCTTGCGCACAATCTCGTCGATCACAAAATGTACGTCGCCCACCCGCAACCCCAGATTAGTCATGGTCGCGGCGCTTTTTAGGTTAGCCGCAACTTGCCCAGCCGGCTTGTTTCGCCAAATAGATTCATCACTGCCGGGGTGCTGGACGTGCACCACGATGTAGCCGTGGCTGGCCCAATGCCCGCCCCACAGCTTGCCCGCCGACTTGCTGCCACCCAAGCCGTGCGAAAACACCACGACTGGAAATTTTTTCGCGCTTTCAGGTTGCACTGTCGCCGGAAACAAAACACGAATCGGCAGTCTCCGCTTTCGCGCTTTGTCTTCCCACGTTTCATCGGTCGATTCCACCTTAAACAGTCCGACGCTTTCATAAACCGAGCGGGACACCGCCGGTGGTGCAGAAGCGGCGCGCCCTTCACGTGAGATGAAAAAAGCGAGCAGGCACGATGTCGCAACGACCAGCATGTAACGCCAAAGTATTGGCATGGCTTTACGTATCGTCATTCGGCACCTCTCACATGGCTCGGTATAGGTTGATTAGGGAAGAGTTTCACAAACTAGCGGCGCTCGGCCATCTTCTTGCGGGCGGAAGCAAGCTCCTCCTTCGATACGTAACCATCCTTATTGGTATCGACCATCGCGAAATGTTTCGCAAGCCTTGGTGCTTTGGCGTCCGCCTCGGCTTTGCTGATGCGGCCATCGTTATCGCTATCAATACGTTTGAACATTACAGCGGCGGCTTTGGCACGGGCCGCTTTCATTTCTTCTGGCGTGACAAAGCCATCTTTGTCAGCGTCAATCGCGTCGAAGCGCTTGGCCAAGCGGGGCGCGGCAGCCGCTTCAGCGCGCGAAATTTTTCCATCACCGTCCTTGTCGAGCGCCCTCATTTTTTGATGGCCGCTTGCTGGCGCCTCAGTTGGGGCGGCATACAACACCGCAGGAAGTGTGATGACGGTTGTCAAAATTGATGCGGCTAGCAATAAATATAATTTTTCACGGTTCATGTCAATTCCTTGTAAAAAGTTGGGGTGTGGTTTCGCCAAATCCAGCATGTTTGCGGTTTAACCCACACCTTACGCTGAACAACGCCAAATGTCGTTTCAAGCTGACGACATTTCGTAACGTGCTGTAACCGATTCCGCCAGCCTGCGCTGGGGCTTACAATTGATTACAAATCCCATCGCATGGTTGATGCGTTACCCCTTACCTCCGCCCTATGATATGTCCATGAACACATCGACCAGCTCATCGACGACCACGGCTTTGCCTACCGCCCCGCGCAACCGCATCCTTGTCGTTGACGACGATCTTAGGCTGCGCGACTTGCTCAAGCGTTATTTGACCGAACAGGGATTTGCCGCTGACACGGTCCCCGACGGACAGGCGCTCGATCGAGCATTTACGCGTAATCGCTACGATCTGGTCGTGCTCGACGTGATGTTGCCGAATGAGGATGGCTTTGCCATTTGTAGACGTGTCCGCGCCGGCGCGGTGCCAGATGCCGCGGAGGCAAATATTCCTATCATCATGCTGACCGCGAAGGGCGGCGACGTCGATCGCATATTCGGCTTGGAAATAGGTGCAGATGACTACCTCGCCAAACCGTTTAATCCACGCGAATTGGTCGCGCGAATTAACGCCGTGCTGAGACGGCAGGCTCCGCTGCCGACACCAGGCGCGCCGTCCGCCTCCGATGAGCTCGTCGTTTTCGGTCCGTTTGTATTGAATCTCGGCACACGCGAATTGCGCCGCGATGGTGTCGCCGTGCCGATGACCACGGGAGAGTTCGGTTTGCTAAAGGTGATGGCACAACATCCTAAAGCCCCCCTTTCGCGCGACAAATTAACTGAACTCGCACGCGGCCGCGAACACGATACGTTTGATCGCGCCATCGACGTCCAAGTTTCGCGCTTGCGAAAGCTGCTCGGCGAGGATCCTACAAATCCGCGCTACATCCAAACGGTGTGGGGCCGCGGGTATGTATTTGTGCCAAATTGACCGCGCCTTGGGTTACCGGGTAAAGCGCACATGCGACTAATTCCTCAGTCGCTGCTGGCAAGAACCGCACTGGTGCTGTTGTTCGCCTTAATCGCGAGCCAAGTCGTTTCAATCGTGCTGTTCCGCTATTACAGCCGGGAGCCGCGCGTGCAACTGGCCGCGATTGGATTTGTCGGCCAACTCAAAACCATCAGGGCGGCACTTGAAATCATACCGCCAGAACAGCAGCGAGAGTTTCTCCAGCGTTTGCGAGAGGAACGTGGCATGCGAGTGTTTCGATTGCGCGACGAGGAGCCGATGGAAATCGCGCCCGATATGCCGGCGTTGCGCGCTGCAAGAGAACGGCTGCGCGAAGAGTTTGGCAGCGAGTCAGAAATTTTCGTGCGCACTCGGCCACAAAAGTTTGATGCGCCGCCACTATTGATCACACGTTTACCCGTCCGCGACGGCGCGGTTTATGTCGTCTTTCCTCGCGGCCGCGTGGTGGAGCAAGATTACACTTGGGCATGGGTCGGCTGGGGTGTGTTTGGCGGCGTTATTGCCCTCGCGAGCGCGGTGTTTCTCATGTGGCGCGTCAATCGTCCCCTAAAGGCATTACAAGGGGCGGCGCAAGAACTTGGGCGTGGCCATTCGCCACCAGCGGTGACAGAAAACGGCCCCACCGAAGTGCGGGCCGTTGCGGTGGCGTTTAACCAGATGCGTCGCGATCTGGAACGTGTTGACCGAGAACGCGCCACGTTTCTGGCTGGTGTGTCACACGATCTGCGAACGCCACTTTCACGTCTGCGTCTTGGTGTGGAAATGCTGCCAGCGGATCCCGCCACGCGTCAGGATATCGAGCGCGATATCGCCGACATCAGCGGCATCGTCGATCAATTTATGGACTTTGCGCGCGATGAAGGTGTTGAGGCGGTCGAGCTTACAGACCTTAATCGTTTTGTCGAAGCCATCGCTGAACGCGCACAACGTGCCGGTACCGACATTTCACTTGAACTGGGCGCTTCGTTCGTTGCCCCGATCAGGCGTCAAGCGTTTAAACGTTTGTTAAACAACCTCATTGACAATGCGGTAAAACATGCCCAAACAGCACTCACTATTCGCTTGCAACTGCATGGGCCTAGCGCGTTTTCTCTTAGCGTGCTTGATCGCGGCTCTGGCGTTTCGCCTGAGCAAGTGGATCGACTGAAGCAACCGTTTATACGCTTGGATTCATCGCGGACCGGTGCTTCGGGCGCGGGACTGGGGCTTGCCATCGTCGAACGGATTGCAAAGATACATCACGGTACGTTCGAGCTGCTACCGAGAGAAGGAGGCGGCACAGAAGCGCGCGTCACGTTTCGTGAATCGCGGCTGAACAGCTAAGGTTTGGCGGCAGGTAACGGCTTCGCGAGCGGACTACCACTTGTCGCGGACGCCATAAATCGATCAAAATTCTGTTCCGCAACACGCGACCACAGAATTTGCTCGTCGCGATAGGGCTTCCACGATTCGTAAATCTTTTTAAACGCCGGATTCTTGGCAGACTCTGCCGCGCAAACTTCGATCGTGGCTTGCCAACAAGCATCCATAATTTCCCGACTGAACGGCCGCAGTTGGACGTTGTGGTTTGCAACCAATCGCCGCATTGCCGCGGGATTCAACGCATCATATTTGGCGAGCGTTAACAAATTGGCCTCAGCGCACGCGCACTCGAGCATCGATTGGTATTCTGGTGGCAGCGCGCTCCACGCCTGCTGATTCACAAACAGGTCTAACTGCGGGCCGCCGTCCCACCAACCGGGGTAGTAGTAGTTTTTTGCGATTTTGAAAAAGCCGAGTTTCTCATCATCGTACGGCCCCACCCACTCTGCGGCATCAATGGTGCCCTTCTCAAGTGCCGGATAAATATCACTCGCGGCGATTTGCATGGGCACCACGCCAAGCTTCGCCAGCACCACTCCCGCAAAGCCACCAATTCGAAACTTAAGCCCCTTAAGATCGGCAACCGTACGAATTTCCTTCCGAAACCAGCCTCCCATCTGCGCACCGGTATTGCCGGCCGGAAAGCTGATGATGTTGTACTTCTTGTAGAACTCGCGCATCAGCGCCAAACCGCCGCCAAAGTACATCCAAGCGTTTTGCTGTCGCGCATTCAAGCCGAACGGAATCGCGCAACCGAAGGCAAATGTTGGCTCTTTGCCAAAGTAGAAGTACGGTGCGGTGTGTGCGCACTCAACGGTATTGTTTTGCACCGCATCCAGTGCCTGCAAGGCGGGAACAATTTCGCCGGCGGCAAACACCTGTATCTGGAATTTCCCACCTGACGCCGACGCCACACGTTTCGCAATGAGTTCTGCGGCGCCGTAAGCGTTGTCGAGACTTTTCGGGAAGCTCGACGTCATGCGCCACTTAACCACTGGCGAAGCGTTCGTTTGCGCGCTTAAGGAACCCGTTGGCCCTGCAAGCCCCGCCAGTCCGGCACCCGCTCCCGTGAGGAATCGCCGCCGCCGCATTCGTTACTCCCCGGCAATCGCCATGTGGTCGAGCAAGATCGAGCCAACCCGCTTTGAACCATAGGTTAACGCATCGTTGCCGACGGCGACGATGCCCTTAAACATATCGCGAAGATTGCCCGCGATCGTAATCTCCTCAACCGGATAGGCGATTTCACCGTCTTCAATCCAGAAACCTGCCGCGCCTAGCGAGTAGTCACCGGTCACGTTATTCGCGCCGTGGCCCATGGTCTCGGTCACATATAGGCCGCGCCCCATTTTGCGGAGCAGCTCTTGTAGTGAAAGACCATCGTGCGAAACGATGAGGTTGTGGTTACCACCCGCGTTGCCAGTGGATTTCATACCAAGCTTGCGTGCGGAGTAGGTGGACAAAAAATATCCTTGCAATACGCCGTTCTTGACCACCTCCCGCCTAGCCGTCGCAACACCTTCTCCATCAAATGGGCCGCTCGCGAGGCCCTTGGGCACAAACGGATCTTCGTCGATGGAAATTCCGTTCGCGAACACCTGCGTTCCGACGCTGTCGAGCAGAAAACTCGATTTTCGGTAAAGCGCCGAACCACTCACGGCACCGACAAATGCACCAATCAAACTCGGCGAAACGGTGGCGTCGAATACCACCGGTGCCTCACCGGTCGCCGCACGTTTGCTATCGAGCCTCGCCACGGCACGCCGCCCCGCACGTGTGCCGATCGATTGCGCCGACTCGATATCAGACTTGGCGCGTGCCAAGCTATACCAGTAATCGCGTTGCATGCCGGATTCAGTTGTCGCAATTACGGTCACACTCGCGCTATGCCGCGTGGTGGCGTACCCACCAATAAAGCCGAGTGAGTTTGCGTAAATAAAATCCGATTCGTAGGTGGAGAGTGTGGCACCCTCACTATTGTCAACCCGTTTATCTACCGCGAAGGCCGCTGCCTCCATCTCGCGACAAATCACCACCGCTTCATCAATTGACGGCTGCCAGGGATGATAGAGATCGAGCGCCGGAAATGGCCCTTTGGCCAACGTTCCAGCGTCGGGCAGGCCCGCAAATTCGTCGGCCGCCGTATATTTTGCGATTGCCAGCGCCGCATCAACCGTTCGCTCAATTGCTCGTCGCGACATGTCAGTTGTTGACGCATTACCGCGTTGCTGTCCCATATAAACAGTAATGCCGAGACCTTTGTCGCGATTGTGTTCAATGGTTTCGACCTCATCCAAACGAACCGTAATGTTTTGTCCGACCGACGTAGAGGCTTCGACATCTGCCGCGGTTGCGCCGCGCAATTTTGCATACTCGATGGCCAGCAATGCTGCGTCTTGCAATCCGCTATTTGTCATGTCTCAATCATTTACGATGTTGTCGCTAGGAGGGTAATACGAAGCTAGATCTGAGGAGATGGAGCGTTTGGAATACACCGGGCATACGGGCATGTGTCCCTTATCCGTAGTATGACGCCCCACAGTCCCATCCGCGAAACTGCCACATTCACATCGTACCAGCGGGTGTCAGGTATGATGCGCGCTTATATTAATCATGGGACAAGCTAATGTGGTGTCCCGCAACAAATGCCTTACCCTGAAAGATGACGCGTGGAAGACGAAGTCGATAAAAATTCTATCAGCAAAAGCGAAATGAAACGCCGTAGCCTCGCGCTGCAACTGGTTGGCGAGGAGTTGGTACGTCTATCGCCGGAAACGCTGCGAAAATTCGACCTTCCCGAGTCGCTTCTCGACGCTTTGCTGGACGCAAAACGCATCAACCCGAATAAACACGGCGGCATGAGCCGGCAAATGCAGTACATCGGAAGGTTGATGCGGCAGGTTGACGCTGCACCGATTGTCGAGAAACTCGATGCGATGAAAGCGCCATCACAAAAAGATACGGCGTTGCATCATCTCGCCGAGCAGTGGCGAACACGTCTGCTGGCCGATCAAACTGCGGTTGGCGCGTTTAAGAACGACATCATGCCTGACGCGGAGCCGGCCGATATCGAGGCACTTGCGGCGCTGGTCGCCAATGCCAGTGACGAGTACCTGAAACGCAAACCACCAAAGTTTTTCCGGCAGCTGTACAAGTTTTTGCTAAAACGCATTACGGATAAAGCCGCGATACCGTTATGAACGCGACGAGCACCGTCGGCCTAGACGCGGTGAAGATCGGGCTGGTATCGATAAGCGATCGTGCATCTTCAGGCATTTATCAAGACCAAGGCTTGCCGGCGCTAGAAGAGTGGTTGCGTGCCGCCATTAAAAACCCCATCACCATCGTCGCCAAGGTTATTCCCGACGAACAGCCTTTGATCGAATCGACGCTAATCGAGTTTGTAGACACTGATCGATGCGCGTTCGTGCTTACCACCGGCGGTACCGGGCCAGCTCCACGCGATGTAACGCCGGATGCCACCCTCGCGGTCGCAGACCGGCTGATGGATGGCTTTGGCGAACGTATGCGCCAAATCTCACTTCGATTTGTGCCCACCGCAATTTTGTCGCGGCAAACCGCCGTGATCCGAAAGTCGACGCTGATTGTGAATTTGCCCGGACAGCCTAAATCGATTCGCGAGACACTCGAAGGCTTCCGTGACAGCAACGGCGTCGCCATCGAGGTTGGTGTGTTTGCGGCGATTCCGTATTGCGTGGATCTAATCGGCGGCCCTTATATCGAAACCAACGATGCGGTGATCAAGTCATTCAGACCAAAGTCGGCGCTTCGACCTCCGCAGTAACGTCCAGTCATACCCTTCTCTATCCTCCCATCACCTATGGCAGACATGGCAGACCTGATTCAACACCTTGAACTCAACACCGGCACCAATCCAAAAGGGACTGTCATCTGGATGCACGGCCTCGGTGCCGACTGTTGGGATTTTGTGCCGATCGTAAAAGAGATAGGCGTGCCTGACGATTTGCCGCTGCGATTCATTTTCCCGCAAGCACCGTCAAGGCCGATTACGATCAACGGCGGACATGTTATGCCAGGTTGGTACGACATCTCGATGGCCGAGCTAGAGCGTAAAGCCGATGAGGCCGGCATCCGTGGTTCTCAGGCGGCTATCAATGCTCTTATCGAACGCGAGATCGAGCGCGGTATTGCGTCCGACAACATTATTCTCGCGGGCTTCTCGCAGGGAGGTGCGGTCGCGCTGCAATGCGGTCTGCGTTGCAAACACCGGCTTGGCGGCATTATGGCCTTATCGACCTACCTGACGTTGGCGGATTCGCTCGGCGCGGAAAAATCGATGGCAAATGCAAACATCGCCATTCTGATGGCGCACGGTGTGCAAGATTCCGTCGTTCCGCTGCCGTTGGCTCGCACATCTAAAGCCACCCTGGCGTCCCACGGCTTCCACGTGGATTGGCACGAGTACCCAATGCAACACGCAGTTTGCGGCGCGGAAATTGAGACCATCGCCGATTGGCTCAAAACGCGCTTTCAATCGCCGATCGTGCTGGCGCGTTGATCCTTTCGTCTCGACCCTAGTGTCGCGCTGCTGTTTGCTGCGTGATATCCGGTTCAAAGCGCGGCAGCGGAATTTCTGGAGAAAGTGGCGAAGCGGTTGGGTCAAAAAAGATCGCCAGTTCGTCACGTCGCTTAATTGTATTCTCGTAACCCATTTCGATCAGCGCCCGACAATAGCTCTTGTCAAATAACAGGTAACTCGCCAACGCCGCGCCGCCTTTACGCATCGCACCAATTGAACGCATCAGAACGCGAATCGATGCCGGCAAGTTGCCAACGTGTTTATGCGCCAATCCCTCAAGCGGTGTGTCCGGGCACGCGACACAAAAATCGATATGTTGTAGCGGCATTCCTGACGCCTTTAACCGCTCTCGATCGACTAGGGCAATGGTCGAATTGACACGCTGTAGCAGCTCAAGATCCATCACCAATGAATCCAGAAAAATCGACGACATGGCGTGACCGGCAATTTGCGCCAACGACGGATAAGTGTCACTGCGCGAACGCGAGGCGACGTCCTTTACCAGTATGGCTGTACCAATCACAAAAATCCGCGACGCCCCAAGATGCAGCGCCGGGCTAACGGGAGCCATCTGGCGAATAGACCCATCACCAAAAAACTCTCGATTTATCTTGACAGCGGGAAACGCGAACGGAATCGCGGATGACGCCATTAGGTGCTCGGGCTTGAGGGCGGCCACACGAATACCCACCCGCTGTGAGCGTTTCCAACCATGGATGTCTGCCGCCCCTTGGAAAAAGGCGCAATTCTGGCCGGAGGTATAACCGGACGCCGTGATCGCGAGCGCCCGAAGATGCCCGCCGTCAATGTTTGCCTGGATCTTGGAGGCGTCCATACTCGCTGCGAGCAATGTCTCGAGCGGCGAATTATCGAACAATGAAACGCGATGATTTTTGGTCAGTGCACCGAGAAGAAAGGCGGATAACCAGCGCGCGCTGCATGCCACTACGCCGGGAACGTCGGTCCGGTAGACCTGGCTTGGGTCAAGCGACGCCCAGATACGTTCCAGCGTCGCGACAGCATCGGAGAAGTGCGATGCGTTCGACGCCAACACCGCCGCATTGATCGCGCCAGCAGAGGTTCCGGTGATGACGGGAAAAGGATTTTCCGCAGGGTAGTCCAGAATTTCGACTAGCGCTTTTAGCACACCAACCTGGTACGCTGCTCGGGCACCTCCGCCCTGCAAGACGAGTGCAACGCCAGGAAACCGCCGGTTCAGCGCCAACGACTGAGAGTTTGGTCCTGTGGTGTCCGCATCGTTGTTACTCAAAGCGGCCTCCTTCGCGTTAGGCCCGGCTTACCATCATCGAGCGATCAACGTCCTCGCAGACTGCTTCTATCCCTTATGCAGGTGTTGCGGCGTGTGGGGGGTGTGTGGGGTCGGCTCCCAGCTTACCTTGCAAGTTGTAAACCTGCATCTGCCCTTTGCCTTTAACTTCGATTTGGTGTGCATCGTCAAAGGTGAACCGATTGTGTAAGCGGCGGAAAGTTACAGAGTCAACCTGAATATGCCCGGACTGTGCTTCGGTGCACATCCGGCTCGCAATGTTGACGGTATCCCCCCAAAGATCGTAGCTGAACTTGCGACGACCGATTACCCCCGCGACCACCGGGCCCGTGGCAATACCGACCCGCAACGCGAGACGCTCGCCGTTTGGGGCGATGTAGCGTGAAACAAACGCCTGCATGTCAAGCGCCATTGCCGCAACGGCATCAACATACTGAGCCGACCGGTGGGTCAACCCCCCAGCGACCATGTAGGCGTCACCGATGGTCTTGATTTTTTCGATCTGGAATCGTTCCGCCAAGATGTCGAATTCTGAAAAAATATCGTTCAACAGCAACACGGTCTCGTTAGGCGACATCTCCTCTGACAGGTGCGTGAAATTCACAATATCGGCAAACATCACGCTGACGTCCGCGTGGCCGTCGGCGATATTGTGCTCCTGCCGTTTCAGTCGATCAGCAATATTGACCGGCAAGATATTGAGCAGCAGACGGTCGGAAAGTTCTTTTTCGGTCGTTATCGCCTGACTCTTTGCTTCAATAGCAATGCCCAGCTTATTTTTCTCGCGGGAAAAGTACCAAAGCAGCACATAAACCATTGCCGAGATGGAGACAAAATTAAGCACAAAGAAAACCGCAACGGTCTTCATCTCAAACTGTTTAACGTCGTACAGGAGAACGTAGTCAAACATGCCCGAAAGCGCGGTCATGAAGACGTAAGCGACGAACCAAGGCACCGATTCGCGAGTACCCAAAATCACAATCGCCCCCACCGGGGCGAGCAAGGCCCAGAGTGACACACCGCTGGCGTTGACAAAATTACCAATCGACCATTGCAAGACAAACGGCGTAAACAAAAATAACGACAACTGCATTAGGCAGAACACGCCCAGCTTTTTGGTCCGCAGGTAGAAAATAATGGTGCAGGTTGATAAGCCCTGAAAAACCAGCGGGATAGTCGTTGAAAACGTTTTCCCGAAACTCCAATAAATGGCCAGCCACAGAACCGACGCAAACATCATCAGTCCGGTTGAGAAAAGCAACATGTCTCCTGCGAGTTTTTGCTCAGGCGTCAGGGCGCCGCGATCTTTCAGAATGTCGGGCGTAAATGCCATGGCTACCAAAGCTCCCTTCGAGTGCATGGGATTGCGTATGCCCTGCAATCTATTGTTGGTCACTTCAGGCGCACTCGGTTGGTGTGCTTCTGCGTGATTTTGCGTAAGTGGGCAAAACTCTCGCAGATTATGGCATACACAAGCGGCAAACCGCACTGGCGAGAGCGGAAATCACTTCGCCCGCTATTGCCTCAGCGCCCGACGCTACTTAAGCGCCCACACGCCGCTTGATCTGCCAACCCAGATAGCGGTGTGGGGCGCAGCTGGATTACATCGGCTAAAATTTGCTCCTTGCTGCTGGATCTGCTCAGGCTGCTAAATCTGAAGTCAACGGAGAATTTGATATGTCGATGGCCGACCGAGACGGTGTCATTTGGTCTGATGGGAAACTCATTCCTTGGCGTGAGGCGACCACGCACGTGCTCACCCATTCGCTCCACTATGGACTGGCAGTGTTTGAGGGGGTACGCGCATACAAGACCGAGGTGCCCAACCTTGGCACCGCAATCTTCCGCCTGCAAGAGCACACAAAACGTTTGTTTAACTCCGCCAAGATCTACCAGATGGCGATGCCGTTTTCCATGGAGGAAATCATGGAAGCGCAGCGTATGGTGGTGCGCGAGAACAACTTGGAAAGCGCGTATCTCCGGCCGCTGGTGTTTTATGGCTCCGAAAAAATGGGCGTCTCGCCCAAAGGTGCCAAGGTACATATCGCGATCGCAGCGTGGCCTTGGGGTAATTTTTTGGGCGAAGATGGCCTGAAGAAAGGCATCCGCGTCAAGACCTCGTCGTACGCTCGTCATCACGTCAACGTCACCATGCCGCGCGCAAAAGTGGCGTCGACCTACGCCAACTCCATTCTGGCAAACAACGAAGCCCTCGATCACGGCTACGACGAAGCGCTTTTGCTCGACACCGAAGGTTACGTCGCCGAAGGTGCCGGTGAGAACTTGTTCATCGTTCGCGATGGCAAAATTTATACACCAGAGCTCACCTCCGCACTTGACGGCATCACCATGCGCTCGATACAGATCGTCTGTGCCGATCACGGTATTCCGGTGGAAGCGCGCAAGATCACGCGCGATGACGTTTACATCGCTGATGAAGCATTTTTCACCGGCACCGCCGCCGAAGTCACGCCCATCCGCGAGCTCGATGGCCGTATCATCGGTAACGGCGCGCGCGGACCCATCACCGAGAAACTGCAAGCGGCGTTTTTCGACATCGTGTACGGCCGAAACGCCAAGTACCATTCGTGGCTTACCCCGGTTAAATAGAGGTCGCGCCATATGAGTACGCCCAGCGATCACGCATCCAAAGTCACCATCGTGACCGCCGCAGACCTGCCTTTGCATTGTCCGACGCCATCGATGAAACTTTGGAATAGTCATCCGCGCGTCTTCATCGATGTGACCACCACTGGTCAGGCGAAATGCCCCTACTGCGGCACCGTCTACCAGTTTGACGGCCCGGCTCCAGTCGGCCACTAATCTTTGGAGCGCCCCGTCGTGAAACGCATCGTCATCATCGCGCCATCGTGGATCGGCGATGCAGTGCTGTCGCAGCCGATGCTGGCGCGACTGCGCTATCTGCATCCAAGCGCCATCATCGATATCGTTGCGCCACCTTGGGTGATGCCGATATACCAGCGCATGGCCGAGGTGAATAAGGTCATCGCCAATCCGTTCGGCCACGGCGAGCTGCGATTGGTGGCGCGCAGAACATTCGGTAAATCAATCCAACTTGAAGGCGACTACGACCACGCTTTTGTGCTGCCCAACTCTTTCAAGAGCGCACTCATCACTTGGTTTGCCGACATCCGAAACACCACCGGTTTTCGCGGTGAGGCGCGCAACTGGCTCATGTCAGACTGCCGACTCCTTGATGAGGAGCTGCTGCCAACGATGGCGGAGCGCTTCGCCTCGTTGGCGGAGCCAGCGGGACATTTAATTCATCGACCAGTGGCAACACCGTCGCTCGTCATTGATCGCGAAAGCCGCGCTGACACCATGCGTCGACTTGGGCTTGATCGCAATAAACGCATCATCGCGCTCTGCCCGGGCGCTGAATATGGGCCGGCTAAACGCTGGCCTACCACGCACTTCGCGGCATACGCGAAAGAGCAGATTGCCGCAGGCCACCATGTCTGGATTTTCGGCGGGAAGGCAGATCACGCTATTGGTGAAGAAATCAATCGGCTTGTTGATAACCAGTGCCACAACCTGTGCGGCAAAACCGTATTGGACGAAGCCATCGATTTACTTAGTCTTGCGAGTCTGGTGGTCACAAACGATTCGGGATTGATGCACATCGCGTGCGCCGTCGGCGCACCGGTTATCGCGCTGTACGGATCGTCCTCACCAAGTTTCACGCCGCCACTTTCGGCGAAGGCGCGCATCATCAATCTGAAAATCACGTGTAGTCCGTGTTTCCAGCGCGTCTGCCCACTGGGGCACTTTAAATGTATGAACGACATGACCCCGGCCATGATTAGCAGCGCGACATTCGCCGTCGAGAGTCGCGCCGACGCGTCCTAATACGTCCTTACACGTCCTTACACGTCCTTACACGTCCTTTATAGTCGGTGCATAATTTAGGCCATGTTTAGCGCCAATTACTGTTAGCGGGGATATCGCGATGCAAACTCTATTTTCTTCATTTTCTTTCCACCCAACAATTTCCGCGCCCGTGCGCTTGCGCGGCTTCACCTGTTGCTTGTCCGTTGCCGCGTTTGTTGTCCTCGCCTTTTCACATTCCCAAGGCGTGTTTGCGACAACCGCAGCGCCGTCCAAAACCGCCACCAAGTCCGACGTGTCGCCGATTGATCTTGAATATCTCGCCGACTTAGAGTCGTGGCGCGATCGTGTGGAGCAAAACTTGCGGCGCGACAATGGCTGGCTAACGCTTGCCGGACGATTTACCATGAAAGAGGGTGTTAACACTTTTGGCACCGGTGCTAGCAACGATATCGTTTTTCCGTCGCAGTTAGCCGGTGTCGGCCCGACGCGATTGGGGACCATCACGGTCGACGGCAAAAGTAAAACAGTCACCCTGCAGCCAGCTGAGAGCACCAACTGGACGTCGGAAGGAAAACTTTTTCAGGGCGAGCGAAAGCTCAGCGCGTCCTCTAGCAAACGTGACTGGGTCGCACTCGACCGCATTTCGATGCACGTCATCGAGCGAGAGGGCAAGTACATCCTGCGCCTGGCGAATAACAAATCCGATGTGCGCGCAAGTTTTAAGGGGCGGTTGTGGTATCCGCCCGCCATGGCGTTCAAAACCACCGCGAAGTTCATGCCTTATCCACCCGGCAAAACGATTCCGATCGTCAACGTAATCGACGAAGTGAGTGATGAGCCGTCGCCGGGTTATGTGGAATTTATGCTCAAAGGCAAAAAATATAAACTCGACGCGGTAGGCGATGATGGTGGATTGTTTTTCGTCATGCGCGACGGCACCGCCGGTGATACCACCTATCGACCTTCGCGTTTTCTGTACGTTGAACAGAAGCCAGAGCCGAACAAACCCTTTTCGTTGGATTTTAATCGCGCCTACAATCCGCCTTGCGCGTTTTCTGAATTCACGACCTGCCCGTTGCCACCAAAACAAAACATATTGCCCATCCGCGTCGATGCTGGTGAAAAATACCGCAAACCGGCCTGATCAGTCTCGCCCAAGGTCTGCCTTTGTATCAATGTCGACGAGCACCCCCGCATCGTTCACAGGTAGCTCCTGAACATGCGCGCCAAAAGTTTGCACGATTGATCGCGCGCCGGCGTCGCCGCTGAGCTTGGTGAGGGAATCGAAGTAATCGCGGCCGAATGCAACCGGATGCCCGCGCTGGCCTCGGTAAGTAGGAATCACGATGCTCGATGGCGTTCGAACGTTGCCTGCGACGTCCCGATACGTTGAGGGCAACACAAACGGCATATCGGCGAGGCCGATGAGCCATCCGTCGGCGTCGGCGGCCGCGCTCATGCTCACACTCACGCCAGCGACAATCGAGGTGGCCATCCCGTCACCGGCATGTTGGTTCACGATATACCGAAGATCCAGCTCTCTCACAATCCGTTCCGCGAGAGAAACTAATTCCGCATCATCACGAACGACAATCGTGACATGCGCCAACGCGGCGCGCATGGCAGCAGCGGTGGTCTCCAGAATCGTTTTGCCAGAGTCCAGTGTTGCCAGCAGCTTTCTGCCGCCAAACCGTTCACCAAGACCAGCGGCGAGAAGGATGCCTGCAA